>CAZOYZ010000067.1:0-2680 GCA_964584045.1 uncultured Prolixibacteraceae bacterium
ACGTTGTTCCCGTAGGTACTTGACCGGTCGCGGGAGGCCGTGTTGGGATAGTTTAACCTTCCTCCCACGCGAACCCGGTTCCACATTTCCACGGTGCGGTAGCTCCCGTCCGTGCTTCCCGTCACATAACGGGGACTGTAAATTGCAGAGAGGGTCAGTCCTTTGACAAAGTTTCCTGCTCTCAAAGTGAAAACGCCGCTAAACTCGTCTCCCCTGTTTTTGACTTCACCGCCGTCTTTCAGGATCGGATAAACCCGCGGGTTACTGGAGAAGTAATAGTATTTGGTGTCGTTGGTTTCCGGTAAAAATATCGGGTATGACAGTCTGTACCGGAACAACTGGTCAAACAGCGCACTTTTACCGTTTATGGACATCGTTGGCGACAGGGTATTGGACTGCCGGTAGGCCATCTTCATGTCGACGCTGAAGAATTTGTTTAGCTCGCGGTTATAATTAAAGCGGGCGTTGATACGTTCGGTCTCGTCAGGCCCGAATTTAAAAATCCCCTGTTGGTGATAATACCCCAGCGACATGAAAAACTGTTCTTTGTCGTTCCCGCCTCGCAGGGAGATATTGTGATCGTGAGTAGGGGAATAGTCCCGGCACACGATCGGGATCTGGTTCATGTCGTAGAGCATCCGGTAATCGACGCCCGAATTCCACCAGGCATCCACATATTCGACTTCCGGGTCTTTCATCCATTCGATCTCCTGATCCGTCATATCCCGGCTTAGTCCCGCGTTCAAACGGGCGACTTCCACCAGCCAGGTCTCTTCCCATGAAGGTAAGCGCTTCGGCAACATCATTGGTTTTTGTACGCCGTACAACCCATTATATTCTACGGTCAACTTTCCGGTCACCCCTTTTTTTGTCGTGACCAGGATAACCCCTCCCGCAGCCCGGGCCCCGTAAATGGCAGAAGCAGCTGCATCTTTCAGAATGTTGACCGACTCGATGTCGTTGGGATTCAACGTGGCGATGTCGCCCGGGGCGCCATCAACCAGCACCAGGGCGTCGCCGCCGTTTACCGAAGACAGGCCCCGGATCTCCACATCGTAATCTTCATTGCCGGGTTGTCCGGTACTTCTGGTTATCACGACCCCGGAAGCTGTTCCCTGCAGGGCTGCCAGGGCATTGGTCACAGGGCGGTTCTCCAGTTTTTCGCTGCTTACCTGGGAGATGGAACCCGTCAGGTTGACTTTCTTTTGTGTGCCATACCCAATGGCTACCACTTCTTCAATGCCAATGGCATCTTCTTCCAGCGTGACATTGATCTGAGACTGATCGGCCACGGGAATTTCCTTTGTTTTCATACCCACGAATGAAAAGACCAGGATCGCGTTTGCCGGCATATTGACCAGGGAATAATCCCCGTTCGTGTCGGTAATGGTGCCGATATTCGTGTTTTTTATAAGGACCGTCACACCCGGAAGAGGTTCGCCCGCAGAATCTGTGACTTTCCCTCTGATACTTTTCTGCTGCTGGACAAAATGACTCATATTCGCGCGTTTCAGCGCAATCTGCCTGTCCGCAATCGTATAGATAATCCCTGTATTTTGAAAAACCTTGTCAAGGATCTCAGCAATTGACTGATCCCTGCAATCAATGGTTATTTTCTTATTGAGATCAACTACGGTTGCGTCGAACATGAAATAGTAGTCCGACTGATCCTCAATTCTTTCCAGGATTTTTAGAATGGCCTCGTTCTCCATGCTCAGATTTAACCGCGTTCCCTGAGAATAGGAGCTAAACGCGAACGCCTGCGTAATACTGATCGAAATTAAAAACACTACAGTCCTCATAAGTACAAATAACTTTGATCTCCAGCATTTGCTTGCGCCGGAAATCAGTGAATACCATTTTTTTTTCATAAATTTGTTTCACTTTTTGGATTATTAAATAATTCAGATTTGCCCCATGAACCAAAATGAGGCGGTTAAGATTACAAGGGAGGTGTTGGCAGCATCTCCCTTTTTATGTACAGTCAGGTTCGTATCATCATAGGCATTGATTTAAGTCTTTTTTGATAGTAAAATACGGGGTACTGTTCCAGCCTCATTGGTATCCTTTATTTCACATTTCACCGGACAGGAATATTCAATCAATCTGAGTATTTGTTCAAAATTTTCATTTCTGATCTTTCCTGTAAAAATCGACCGGTATACTTCAGGATCAGCGACTTCAATTTTTATGTTGTACCATCTTTCGAGCTTTTCAATGACCAGTTTC
The DNA here is from genome assembly GCA_964584045.1 of uncultured Prolixibacteraceae bacterium. GTDB lineage: Bacteria > Bacteroidota > Bacteroidia > Bacteroidales > Prolixibacteraceae > JBCFBK01. The sequence goes on from CAZOYZ010000067.1 coordinate 2,230, forward strand.
ATCGGATCATTCTTAAAGATCAGGACTCCGTTTCTCCACGATGTATATTTCTCAACATCTGTCTTTTGGATCACTATTTTATTTTTCTCCGTATCAACCTCAGCCAATTCTCCGGGAACCAAATTATAATTAAATGTTTCAATTCCCTCCCTTAACAAGCGGACACTCCCCGATTCAAGAACTATTCTGACGTGACGGGTTTCCGGATAAGCCTGAACATCGAACTTTGTCCCCAGCACCTTCACCTTCAAATCATTACAATGTACAACCAAGGGCATTTTTTCATTTCTGACCACTTCGAAAAAAGCTTGTCCGCTCAGCCTGACGTCTCTGTTGTCCCTTGCAAAATCGTTGTTATAGGAGATCCTTGTCCCTGAATTCAGCCATACGACAGAACTGTCCGGCAATATGATCCTTGACCTTTGTCCGTTATCGGCAATAACTGACGTGA
>CAZOYZ010000067.1:2780-4174 GCA_964584045.1 uncultured Prolixibacteraceae bacterium
CTGTTCAGCCATAAAAACATGTTTTTCAAGTCTTTTTCAGAATAAGACGCCGAAAAAAATTTTATAATCGTCGCGATTTTACTGAAATTCATGATGGTGTTTTAATTAGAATACGCCTGAAACAGCGATTCCTATTACCCGGATCGAAAAAATTTTCACTCCTTTCTGCCGGAAGGTTTACTGCAAAGTGACTATCAGGATCAGAAGGCCGTATTTTTTGATCTCTGCTTTTAGAAATTTGTTTGCCTTTAATAGCTGGCTGTCAACCGTAATGATTGAAATCCCCAATTTCTCTGCAATTTCTTGTCTGGAGAAGCCTTCAATCCGTCTTAGAAGAAAAATTTCTTTTCGTTTGGGGGGCAAATGATCGATGATCGTGTCAATAATGGTCTTTGTCTCCTTAAAGATGACATACTCTTCCGTTTGGTTTGAGGTGACTTCGGCAAAAACGTGAAGATAATCTTCAACTATTTTGCGGTTCACTCTTTTCCTGTTCAGGCTTAAAAATGCATTCTTAGCGATGGTATAAAGAAAAAACTCAAAGGGGTATCCTTCTTTAAACTCCTCCCTCTTATCCCAAATTTTGATGAACGTATCCTGAAGGATTTCCTCCGCATCCTCCTTTGAGTTTAACAAACGATAGAGGAAAACATACAACTTCTTATGGTGACGCTCAAAAAGCCGCTCGAAAGCCCTGTGATCACCTCGCTTAAAAGCTTTTATCAGCAGTATTTCACTTTCCTCCATGTTTTCACCGCGAAGGTCTTTCATGATCCGGAACGGTTCCGTTACACCCGGAGAAAGATCTTGTTCCTGTACAGGTAATAAAGGAACATCCATTCGATGGCAATGATTCCCGTGATGATCACCCATTCACCCAACGGGCCGGCAAGCCATCCCAGGAAAAAGCTGGAAATACTGCCAAACTGAACAATCCGGGAAGCCATATAAATCGTGATCGAATTCATCCCGATCACTTTAAAAAAGAGAATTTTGTATGAGGCAATGCCCCCCGTCCACTGCCTGACATCGATACAATAGTAGAAAAGCGCCAGAAGTACAAAACCAATCCCTGCTGTCAGCATGTTAAACGGAACGGTCCAGGCCGCTTTGATGATGGGATAGACCGGAGACAGAAGCAATGCCAGAATGATCAACACGCTCCCGGTCACTGCCAGGATACCTGATTTACGGGCCGAAGCAGGTTTTCCGTCACGCAGAACATGACCGGCAACTGCCCCCATCAGGGTAACGGAGATCGCCGAAATGATACACAGGACCCCTTCAGGATCAAACGTCTTGCCGTGTAACCTTCCCGGCAATAACAAGCGGTCGATCCAGGCGTTAATTCCTCCTTCCGGATCCAGCAATCCTGCGCCATAACCGGGGACCGG
>CAZOYZ010000067.1:4274-6515 GCA_964584045.1 uncultured Prolixibacteraceae bacterium
CCCCGTCTTATAATCGCTTTCAAAAGATTTTTTCGCGGAACACCCTTTTCCACTTTTGACGTGATGGCATAGGGAATGGCGACCCCCGATATGAACATGAATAAAGGAAAGATCAAATCTTCGAAATGAAAACCTTCCCATTTTACGTGATGCATCTGTTCGGCGACTACCTGAAGCCAGCCCCACTGTGTTGTTTCAGCAAGGGCGATGATCAGACTCCCCCCGCCAATGATCCAGAACATATCAAACCCGCGCAGGACATCCAGCGACACGAGCCGTTCAACCGTTTTTGATTTCATACATTTATTGTTTCGAATTAATCAAGAAAAATTTCCATACTAAACTTCAGCCCATTTCGATTGAACACCAACGTCATGGAACTCGCCAACAAACATGATCCTGGATGTAAACCGCGGTTTCCACGGCTCGTTTCATAAAGATGATCGTTTGAATGTTTATTAATTTCAAGAAACGCCTGCATGGGAAAAGGAAAACGAGACCTCTTCCCATCAGCAGTTTTTTATACCTTCAAATCTATCATCTTTTTTGCAATTCCATGTTTTGTTTCCGGGAAAACATCACCACTTTTTTTTGCAGCAATATTCTTCACGTCGTCATAAACGATTAAACATGCCCGGCATTAAAATCAAAAAAGGTTGAAAATTCCGGTACGGCTGGCATCCCGTCACCTCATTTATAATCCGGGAGTCAGGCCCCGGGTTGCCACGATGGCTCCCAGAATTGCGCCAAGAACAGCGTAAACGACGATGACCGCGACCAGGCTCACCACGAAATAAACCGTCTTCTTGTCGTCGGGCGTTTTCATCAGGGGTTGAAGTCCGATATAAAGCAGGTACAGCCCGTACAGTCCACAGAGGGATGCCAAAACGGCCAGGGAAGGAAAAATGAACAGGATTCCCGCAACCATCATTGGCGTATAGGAATAGGTCACCAGTTTAAACGCCTGGGTGAAATTTTTTGTTGATCCGAAATTCGGCGCCAGGAAATCAATGACAAAGGCGGTCACAAATGCACCTGCCACGGTGCCGATCAGATTAATCACCGCATGTCGGATTCCTACTCCGACCGAACCCACATGAATACCCATTACATCGAATCCGATCAGGCCATATCCAATAAACGTGGCGATGGCAGGAATCAAGGCAAGCGGAAGCAGATACTGCATGGTTAGCTCCGAAGGCTGCGTTCCCTCGGACTCAATTTTACTCCACTCGGTTTTCGGCGAAAAAAGAATGCTTTTTACTCGGTCAATTAGTTTCATAATGTGGTCTTTTAAATTGGTTTAGCACTTATATGAATCGAGTTCCCATCCTTTCGGACAGTTTCGCTCACTCTCTTTCCTGATAGTTCCGGATTGCCCTTAAACAAAGGTATAAAAATTGTTTCAACCTTTTCCTTTTGTTTGAAATATTCCATCAGCGGCAACATCATTCGCTCCCAAATGCGCTCCTTCGCGATTGCTATTCTGGAATTTACAGTTATCTAAATCCCCTCCAGGTTTTCAGATTACGACCGCGCGTGAACTGCCGTTCATCCTCCCGCATCGGTGCGAAATTCCTCCAGGAGGGCAGACGCCAGCCTCTTTTGCCGCTCGTCTTCCAGGGTCAGGATCGTCTCCAAAAATCCAACGCATTGTTTCCGGAGATTTTCATTCCGGTTTGCCAGAATGACCATCGAGCGGTACAGTACCGTGTGCAATGACGGATCTTTCATCAGGGGGGGCACGATTTCAAAGAATCCTTCAAACATCTCATCGATAGCCATCTTGTCGACCATGGCCAGTCGTCCGCTCAGGAGCACGCCGGTGTAACGGACCCAGTGCTTTTTTCCGCAGCAGTATTCGTATGCTTTGGCAAATGCAAATTTCGAAAATACGAACAAATTCGCCACCGCCTGCTCCGCGACCTCTGCCGTTTCAAGGCTTCGGGTCCAGTAATCCATCTGCTCCTCGCTCAACGTTTCCGGGTTTTCAAAAAGGGTTGCCAGGATCATGGTTTCCCGCCATTGCTTATTCCAAAGTTTTAGGGCAAGCAGATGGCTTTTATCATATTGCCTGGCAAGTTCACGAAGCGAAACCACCGAAGCCCCCCAATTAATATGGTATTTTATTCCCATTGCTTTCATCTGACCCGCTGTTTCGCCATTCTTTAAACGGCGAATCCTGGCCAGAAGCTCCTGAAATACATGATCCGTTTCCGGATTATCGATCAAAATTTCCAT
>CAZOYZ010000067.1:6615-15574 GCA_964584045.1 uncultured Prolixibacteraceae bacterium
GATTAATGTATTATTGGAAGTTGATTCTCTTCTCTTTCGTTGCGATCAGTTGCAGCAAAGATGAAGATGAGGAAATTGATCCTGGCGATAATGAGCCGGCTCTAAAGGGGTACGAGGTGAATGTGAGCCAATCTGCGGCAACAATTACCGTTCCTGATGTCATGACCATAACGATTCCGAAAGGGGCTTTTCAGGGAACAGCCACGTTCCAGGTCACCCCTGTCCAATCCAGCTCTCTGCCTGCAGCAGAAAATTTTACGATGTTCGAAACGTTCGAAATTACATCAACAAGCGGCACAACATTTGCCAGCGATCTGGAAATCGTCATTAAATATGATTCCTCAAAAGGGGAGAAAGGTGCGGGACTAAACGGTGCAGCCTATTACAATGAAGGTCTCAAAAAGTGGATTCCGTTCACGGATGTCACCGTCGATGAACAAAAATCGGAAGTCCGTCTAAAAAGCAACCATCTTACCAAGCTCGGAAGATTCAGTATTACAAGAGCGTTAGGATATACAGACTGGCTTTCATCCAGTCACTTCAATATTTACTGGAAAGAAAATGCGGTTCCAAGCAATACCCAATATGTTTCTCCATACAAGGATGTCAATGTGGGAACAGATCCGCACTATGTTCAGGATATCAAATACTATCTGGAAACGGCCTTTTCGGCCTATCAAAAGGCTAATCTGACCCTGCCGAACGGCAGGATCAATGTTTATTTGAAAAAGCTGGACGCCGGGGCCGACGGGATGACGAGTTTCTTTGGGTATATCTGTATCAACGAGTCAATCCAGAACAGCAACTATGCTTCGACCGCCGAAGTACTGCCCATGGTCTGTGCGCATGAGTTACTGCACTATGTCCAGGACTATTACTACATGCAGCTATTCTCCGATTACACCATCAAATGGTGGCTGGAGGCAACCGCTGTTCAGGCTGACCGCTTTGTGTGGCCAACAAATAAAAAGTTTGAGGTTTTGGAATACGCCCAAACTTTATATGAAAATCTGGCCGTATCATGGGATAACAGCAAGAGCGATCCCGCCTGGTATATTGCCGGTAATTTTCTGACTTATCTGATCACGTACCGTTCAGGGGCGAAACTTGCATTGCCCGATCTTATCACGGAAGGGGGTAAGGCCACCAACGTGAGCTATATGCGGACGATCCTTGACAACCTGATTAAATCAAAGTTAGGATCGTCGGTCGGCGAAGAGTATGTCAAGTTCGTGCGTTGGGCCGTTGAGGGCAAATCGGATGTGAAACTCAGTCCGCAGCCACCAACACCGACCCCTGTCTATTCAAATTTTAAAAATGCTATTCTGGCCCTGCGATACCAGAAGGAAAGTCTGAATGCTAATATTCCCTATTTGTCAACTGCCTTTTTCAAAGGCATGAACAATGTGGGCGAAAAGCTCAGCATGGTGGCAAAGGTAGATACTAAATCAGATTTCATAACGGCTTATGCCTTCAAAATGAAGTCTGGCAGCGCGACTTTTATCCGCGAAATGACAAAAAACGACAGTATTGAGGTGGAACTGGCCAACAATACCGAATGGGTGGAAGTGATCTGTATGAATAAGAGCAAGGATGAAAACGGCTCGGCAAAAGTTATTTTCCGCTTCAACAACCAGCCAAAGATCACCTCCATTTCACCGCAGAAAGCAAAAGCGGGTGACCAGGTTTCCGTGAACGGAACCAACCTGGGAACAGGAACATCCTCATCAATTTACATCAACAACCAGGTATTAAACCTGACGAAGTATCTGAAATCATGGACCAATACCCTGATTCAGTTTACCGTGCCCGAGGATGCTTCGAGCGGAGATATATACGTGAAGGTAAATGATGTTCCCAGTAACAAAGTAGCTTTCGAATTCCTGAAGGACCGCCCCGTAATCGAAATGTGGGGAGTTCGCAACGAATCAAAATACATTTCAGGGACATATAACCCCTGGGGTCCAAGGCGTACCGGAAGCACGATTACCATTCTGGGGAAAAACTGGATTGCTGATCCTGCAAAAACGAAAGTCAAGATCAACGGGACAGCTGTCCCGGGCAATTTCAACTATGAGGTCGATGCGCCTTATTCCAGGAAGATCGTGATCGATATGCCGGCCAATGTTTCGGGTAATATTTCGCTGACGGTTGAGTCGGAAGGACAGGAAAGCGACCCGAAAACGTTTTTCGTGGGGATACCGGTCTCGGCCCTTCAAAAACTGCCGGTCTTTTTGATCGAGAACACCATGAAGGTTTCCTATCAGAACGGCGGGACCAATTCATTCAGCTTCCAGTTAACCACCGACAGCTATGTCCTGTCAACGACATGGAGCGGGAATACGCTAAAGATAATCGGTGACGTAGGAGGATGGGTCGGCCGGCATGAGATGACCTATACCTTCAGTGAAGACGGGACAAAAGCCACCCTTCAGGGAAAGATTACTTCCATCAATCTGGACCTTACATTTACCATCAAGGATATCCCGTTCGAATTCGGCTATTATGGCCGGCTCGATTATGACAGGGAGAATCTGACAGGAAGTGACTATACTTCGGTGAGCGGCAATGTTAAAACCTCATCGCCGGTATATGTCTACCCGGTCACAGGGGTTGTTTCCGGTTCAACAGGTTTGTCATTGAAATATAAATATTAAACCTTCCATAGAATCTCAAGTTGCCGGGGAGCCTGTAAAATCAGCTCTCCGGTTCTTTTTATTTTCTGAATACAAAATAGACTGCCAAAACCAGGAAAACAAATCCAACCAGATGATTCCACCGGACCGATTCATTCCGGAAGACCAGCAAGGTAAAGATCATAAAAACGATGAGGGTGATGGCTTCCTGGATCACTTTTAACTGGATCAGCGAAAAGGGCCCGCCATTTTCACGGTACCCGATCCGGTTGGCAGGAACCTGGAAACAATACTCAAAGAAGGCAAGTCCCCAGCTGATCAGGACAATCGAAACCAGCCCCAGCTTGTGCAATCCCTTCATCTCACCAAACTTCAGGTGCCCGTACCAGGCCAGCGTCATAAACGCATTTGAAATGATCAGCATACCAATGGTCAGCAAACCCTTTATTCCCATACCACGCGGATTTTAAATAAAAATGCCGCAAAGCTACCAGAATTTTCAAAAAAAAAGGTAGCGCAACGCCCCGAAACCGTTGTTCGTTAAAATAAAAGTTCATCCGGCAAGCTCTTGTTGCTGCTTTTTGTGTACTTTCCCTGTTGAACACCTCTGCCATTGGTTGGTTAGCGTTTGCTCTCCGGCAAAGTATCGATGCGCGGAACCCGCCGTTAAAACGACTTCGAACAGATCAGGCCCTTTTTACCGATGCTCTTTTCATCAACTGTTTTTTCTGCCAGGTTTTGGGAGACATGTTCAGATGCTGGTGAAAAACCCTGTAAAAAGTACTTTGGCTGGAGAAACCCGCACGCTCCGCTATTTCCTCCATATTCACCGGATCAGGTGAATTAAGCATCAGTTCCCGGGCGTGTTCCAGCCGGCAGGAATTGATCAGATCCGAAAAAGTTGTATTCAATTGCTGGTTAATGATCCGGGATACGTACGCACGATTACTACCCAGTCGTCTGGCCAGATCGGTAATGCGAAAGTCGGCCTGCGCATATAGCCGCTCGTTCTTCAGCAAAAAAAGCAATTTTTCCTTCAGCGGAGGCAATCGGACACCGCTCTCCCTTCCTGCGTGCTGCGTTTCTTCTTCCTGTGCGTCATGGATGTCTTTTTCAAAGTCGGCAATCGTAAAATCCTGCCGGAACCCGATCAGTCCGCCACAAAACAGCAAAGCAGCGAACGAAACGGACGGGATAGCCAGAATCCATGGGGAGCCAAGAAAAAACGATCTTCCCAATATGCTTGACAATGCTGACAAACCGGACACAATCACAAAGAAATAAAGCATTCCTCGTACCGGATTCAGTTCTTTCCTGTCCATATCCGAATAAAAGCCGGTCAAAAGCCGGTTATAAGACCGGATATGTCTTAACCCATAATAGAATACCGGAATGATCTGTGCGATGAAAACGACCGGAAACAAACGCACCCTCCATACCTGGAGCCTTCCGGACAGAGAAAAACCGTAACCCAAAGATTCTCGGTAAAGCACCTGGCGCACAAAGATATCTGATTCTCCTTCGGGCATCAACGCGTACAACAGATAGGTAAGACCTCCCATCAACAGGGATGGCAGAAGTACCAGTAAATGAACCTTCTTTAAACGCCCGGGAATAGTCAGACTCCGGATATATAAATAATAGAGCGGATAAACAGACAGCGAACAACAGGTATAAAGACCATCCAGTTTGAAATATAGTTTTTGTTCCCCGTGAAAGAAAACGGCATGGCACAGGTAAAGGATAAAGGCCGAAAACATAAAAATACTGAGCATTTTTTTTGCCCGGTCATCGTGATGCGCATCGGCCAGCAATGCAATAAGCCAGAAAGCGCATACAAACATTGGCAAAGTGGTTATGATCCCCTGTAGCATTTATTCACAATTCAGCGGCAACACTTCCCATCAAAGATAATCATTTTTGCCGGATATGAGAACCCTCCTTGTATCGATAAAAGTCCGGCTATGTCTTCAGCACCAATCCGCTATGGGTCTTTAAAGCCGGATGCACACCAGCGGCTTAATGGGTAAAGCCCGGTAAAATGCCCTGGCATCGGCTTCAGGAATGACCAGTCTTACTTCAGGAAGATATTCAGGGGTCTTAAACAGGACCGTCCGGCTCAGGTCGTTGACCGTTTGTTTCAGATCTTGAGAAAGCCAGAATTTTTGTCCTGCCCACCAATCACTGGAGTTAGGGTCAACACCTTCGATCTTTAACACAATTTGGCTGTCAAGCTTCAGTACCCAGTGAACCGCTTCAACTTTGGAGGTGTCGATCAGGGCTGTTCCATCTTCCACATCGGCGGTATCTTTCGGGGCTTTTTTTATGATCAGGGGTTCCTTGACGATGGAAGAGATCACAGTATCGGCTTTTGCCTGTTTCCCGAGTAAATGATGATAAGCTGCCGGGGTAAGCCGGTAAAGGAACCGGTCTGCGTTAAAATCAAGTATTTTTGACTCCTTCAGGACAACTCCCTTCAGTTCAATTTGCAAAGTACTGTCCAGAAGGTCCACAGAAAGGCTGATGGAATCGGTTCTGGCAATTTGAAGCCTTGTTTCCAGCCAGTCCTTTTCCTTATACAAACGAAGGTATACCGTATCCCGGATATCTCTATTTGCTAATAATTTTACATCAATCTGGCTGTTTATGGTTTTCATTCTTTTCCGTACAGCTGCTACCGAAAAAACGGTATACTGCAAAGCGACAACTGCTAAAACAACATAGATAACCCACAAGATCAGACGAAAACGAGCCGGTAATTTTGACATCTGTTTTTGACTTTTTATACTCATTTTAATGCATGAGAAGTATTAATAAATTTTCTCCGCGTACTCCGGACTAATAAATAAACACTTTTGCCCCGACAGGCAATGTGCTATAAACGGCCTCCAGATCTTCATCATTCATACGGATACATCCGTGCGTTACCGGCATGCCCAAAAAACGTTTATATAAGGTGCCATGTATTAAATATCCGTCGCCCAGGCTAAGTGCGTAATCTCCCAATACCCCATATTCATACCTGGACGGATCATTGGCAGAAGGAACGGGCAGGCCTTCCTCGATAAAAGCCCAGTCGGGTTTTCTCCAGACAGGCGCCGTAGTCTTACCCCGGATGGAAAAAACGCCTTTTGGTGTTTCAAAGATCCAGTGTTTCTCATCATTCAACTCCAGTTTGACGTAGCTGCCGGTAGAACAAATCCCATTTCTGACCAGTTCGTCCCTTTTATATAAAAAGAAGGTATTATCTGAGGTGTTTACCACCAGGTACGCACCGCCCGGGGTCAATCGTTCCAGTTTTCTTTTCAGGCTTTCAATGTCTGCTTTCAGTGCTTTTAAAGAAGGCATACCGGCACCGGCCGCCTCTTCGACCTGTTGGTTATTCATCGTCAGCCAAAAACCCGTGTTCTTCAACGGTGGCACGACCACAAAGATCCAACACACACAGGCAAGCAGGCCTCCGATCACCAAACCGGTAAAATACAACCTGCTCCCCCACTTTTCTTTTTTCACAATAAAAACTGTTAAACTGTTATAAATAGCCGTAGTCATCAATCAATTCAACGGCTTCAAAGATCCGACAATAATAACCGGCGTACCGGCACCTGCCAATCTGTAAAGCGCTTCCATGTCACTATTTGCAAGAGCCACACATCCGTCGGTCCAATCCACTCCTTTCCCTCCCATTCCGTGGATCTCAATTAAACCGCCTATATCAGCGCGCGAAGGAATAAGACCCTTCTTTTTGTCCTGGATAAATCGCTTCCGGTCCTCATCGTTGGGATAGTTGATCAGCAGAGCGCGATGAAACTTTGTCCGCCCCCCTTCCTTCTTTTGAGTAATCCTGTAGATCCCTTCCGGTGTAGACTTGTCACCTTTCCTTCTTTTGTAACCCATCCAATTAGGCCCAAATTCGGCATCAAACTGCCTGATCATTTTACCGCTCTGGTAAACCATACATTTATGGGCATATTTATCAACAAGAATCACCTTTCGTCCTCCCTTCGACATCAGGATGGCCTGATTGCCATGCTTCTTCCATTGCGGGTATTGGTCAAACCAATCAGTGAGAATGCTCTCAGCCTTATCATTGGACCGGTTTATCAGTTCAGCTGCCTTCAGATAATGTTCATAGGCCTCTTTGTAGCGGGTACCTTCGAGCGAAATCCTTGCCTCCGACAATTTCATTTTTCCCATGTTATGATCGCCGATCACGCCCGACGGGAGAGGCATATGCTTGTAACGCCTTTCGTAAAGACTTACCTTTGCATTCAGGTCAGCCACTCCTCCTCTCACGAGTTTACCCGTATTCGACGATTGCTGAATGGCTGTTTGTTTCGCTTCAACGGCCTTTTCAGTAGCCTGTTGTACGAAACCGGTCATCTTCCCGAAATCGCGCAAGGGGAAAAACCGGGAATTTTGTACTGACCAGCAAACCATCGCGGAATCATAAAGTTGCCGGGCCTCCTGATACACAGACGTGGCATATAAATCTGCACCGGCTCTTTTTGCAGTTGCCAGTGCTTTCCTCGCTTCTGTTAATTCATTTTGCGGAGGCTCCGGTGCCAGCCAAATTAATACTCCCCCTGCGACAAGCAGAACGATCACCCCCGCCAATACAAACAAAATAATCTGCTTACGTCTTCTTCTGCGCATAACATCATTTCTCAACGGGGTTTAACCCCTGGCACATGATTATAAAAAATCCCCGAAGAAACCTTCGGGGAAATCAACGTCTATCAAAATCTTTGATCCAATTATTTCTGCCCTTTTGTGTATTTGGCAATCACGTCATTCAGTTCCGTGTTGATGGCAACTGCTTTTTCTTTTGCAGCTTTTGCTTTGTTCAAAGCGCCCATTAAATCGTCGGCGGCAGCCTGAGTGGCTACTTCACCCATCGTGGTATCGATCAGGGTTATGTCAGCCTTAATAGCTTCCAGGGCAGCTTTTCCTTCTTTCCCCTTGGGAGCTTTAGCGACTAACTCATTGTTCTGGGTTTGTAAGGTAGTTACCTCCGACTGAAGAGTAGCAATTTCCTGTTTTACTTCCTCTTTACGGGCTTCTGTTTTTGAAACAGCGGCAACAGCCAATTCATTTACCTGGGCTAATTTTTCCTTAATGTCCCCATAACTTGCGAAGAATTTCGACTTCTGGGCTTCAACACTCTCAGTGATAGCCTTCATCGAATCCTGAAGAGCTGCAAAGTCTTCAGCTAAATACACATCGGCACCAGCCATTTTTGCAGAATCCAAGGCAGCAAATGCAGCATCAATTTCCGCCTGCGGAACTTTTCCGCAGCTACTGAATAGGACAGCAACACTTAGAGCCATCACTACAAACATCAAACTTTTTTTCATCGTCAACTTGTAAATTTAATTTTCAGTTTAATTTCAAACGTAATGATTATTTTCGTTTTGTTAAGATCATTGTTGAAATCTCAATTTAGACGAAGTATTTTACTGAAGTAACGCGGCGGGTAAAAAAAAAATCCGATTTTTGCAATGTATAATCCCGTGTAAAATACGGATAGCAGGAATTTATTGTTAATTCCAAATATAAATCACAAAAAAACGAAAACAAGTAAGCTTCAAAGACACGTATGAACGACCCTGAATTTATACATGCCAGCGATGAAGAACTAGTCAGGCAGATTGTCCGGGAGAATAAAGCGGCCCTTTTTGAAGTCCTGTATAACAGGTATTATCAGAAAGTGGTGGATAAATGCCACAGCTTTATTAAAAACAGGCATCAGGCAGAAGACTTTGCCAATGACATTCTGTCGAAAGCATATGAAAAGCTTTCCAACTTTAAGGGAAACGCTTCATTCTCATCCTGGCTGTATGCGATCACCTATAATTATTCCATCGATTATTTGCGTTTGAAAAAGAAATTACATTATCCGAACTGGAATAATGAACATGAAATGCCGGATATCATCGACGAATCTGAAACTGACCTGCAGGATCTGAGTTACGAAAATCTGATGAAAATCATGGAGATGATCCATCCGGAAGAAAAAGCCTTGTTACTTATGAAATATCAGGATAACCTTTCCGGAAAGCATATCGCCTCCACATTAAGAATCAGCGAGGATGCCGTCAAAATGCGGCTGAAACGCGCCAGGACCAGGGTAATCTACCTGTACAAGCAATGTTTTCAAAAAGATTAATCGTCTAAGACAGTTACCTATTATCAATTCTGCGTCAATAAGGAAGTAGGAAGAAACCTGCAAAAATTATCATACGGTGATATACACAAAAAATGACAGGTTTCATGTTTTTAATACAGATGACCAATAAAACAAAGGATACGGGCATGGATGT
>CAZOYZ010000068.1:0-8156 GCA_964584045.1 uncultured Prolixibacteraceae bacterium
CCAGCACGGGATGTTCCAGGGAACGTCTCCCGGTACAGGAACCCCATATTCCGGCCGAGGTTCCTGCCGCGATCCCGGCTGTCCCCCACAACGTACTGCTTATGAATGTTCGTCGTTTCATTTTTGATATTTATGAGAAATGATACTACTCATCTGATTGGCTGTTTTATCCACACGGGGTGAGTTAAGCCGGATCGCTTCTCCTGAGAGTTTCCCGTTATACTCACCTTTTTCAATGACGATATCCCCGTTAACCAGAACGTATTCCACCCCGGTGCTGATACCGATGTCGGTCCGGACAGGTGCATTGCCGGTTCCGTCATATACGGTTCCGTTGGTGATGATGATATCAAAATGGGCAGTCGTACATTGGAAAAAAATACAACTACCAGACACAAAATTATCAACAGATTTCTTTTCATTATTTCATCTTTTCGTTCATCTCGTTTTTTAGTAAATCGTACGTAAAAGGCAACCGCATTTGGATCATGTCCATTTGTTCGCCGGAGATCAGTTCGTTTGAAAACGGAACAATCAGGGTAAAATCTTTTAAGCTATAAGGCATGTTGGCCAGGTCGGCAAGATAAACAAATTGCTCCTGTTCAAAATCGTTGATGCCATCCGGCCGGTTCTCATTTGCGGAGTTATAAAAATCGGCGTTGACAATGGCGTCGAAAACGGTCAGCCCTCCAATGCCCGAATCAAAAATACCAATTGCCAAATCCTTTTTCTGCTTCGGATCACCTGTCTTTGTAATGGCATAAAAGGAATTCCCTTCGGTGATATGCTCCATGAAATTCCTGTGGGGCGCTAACAACTTAAGTTCCTCCTTCTTTTTGCACTGCATAAAAAGAATTAGAAACGTCATATATATTAGTATTTTCCTCATCATCTTCTTTGATAATTTCCGAAGGATAATATCACTAAGTAATTTTTCTACTAATCAAACTATACAGACTTGGGAAGAACGGGTCTGTATAGTTTTCTGATATTAAAAATCCATTGTCATCGTTTAACGATATTCATATGCTCCGATGTCGGGAGCAGACCCTTGGGGAACACTTGTGCCTATCATATCAGAACTTAGAGAAACATTATAACCGTTGTCGATTGAACTAAGGGCGGTGGATTTTAACCGGTAATCATGCCCTGCATAATCCTGAAAATGATTGGCAGTTGTTAGTGTGTCGATATCCAGATTGTTGGAAGCAGTAGCAGCGTTGATCAGCGAGTTGAAATAATTGTTCCGTACTGTCTCTGTGGTTGCCTCTGTTAAATTGATCGATCCGTCAACTGTATTGTTGTACAATTCATAGCCAACGCCATCCTGACAATAAATATCACACGTTCCACTGCCATAGATTACGTTATAGTGTATGTCAGTATTGTCTATTAAATAATTGGATGAACCAGAATAAAAGTACATTCCATAGGTTACAGCGTTTTTTATGTGATTCCTTCTTACGATTAAGCCGTTTGTACTATTAGCCCGCACTCCATTTGTCCCGGAATTGTCAATCAAACAGTCTTCAATAATATTGCCCCGTGGATCAGGTTGGGAACTGTCTGTTGCCCATAATGTTACTGATGAACCTCCACTATTCCTAATCAATGTATTTTTTATTACACAGCTATCCGGCATACCTATCATACCAGATGCAGATCCCGCACTTGTTAGCTCAATTCCAGTTGATTCGCCATTGTAAATGTAAACATCTTCAATTCTTATACGGTCTCCCCTGACTTGTACAGAAGCCCCACTACCTACTGTATTATTAATATACACATGTTTTAATATGCCGTCATTGCCACAGCAGAATCTTATTCTCCCACGCACCCATGCATTCTGTACTATTAATGGACCCACTCCTGCTTTAATGGAGGTCTTATAACAGGAATCCGAAAGATAGTTTATGAACTCCATTGGATAGGAACCCAGAGAATCGGCATACATCTGGTCGTTCAGGCTAAAAACAGGTTGTTCCGCGCTAATGCCGCTTTTATAGTTATCAAAATTATACCAGCTAATATTACGTGAAGGACGCCAGGTTTTACAGGCTATACTTCCAAAATTTCTCATTACCAAATCGTAGAAATGGAGATATTCACTTTTCCCACCATTCGGATTAAACTGGCTGCCAATGGAAAAACCAACATTTGCAGTTCCCCCCCCTTCGAAACTGGGCTTAGCTCCTGTTCCGTATGCGGCGAAAATGGTAGGATGAGCCGCCGTTGCTACAAGTTGTATAAGGATAGTATTTGAACTATATATCGTCACTCCACGTTTTAAGAAATATCCGTAGCCTGCTGCAAACGTTATATCATCCAGGTCTTTTTCCGGGCTCAATCGTGTCCCGCTTCCGTTTGTTCCTTGTGAACGGTCTATAAAGACACAGTAGGAATTTTCCTTAACCCATATCTTGGCAGTATCCAATTCGTATCCTATACCCGAATCGGTAGTCCGGACAATCAGGTTAATCAGCGTGTCCTGCTGAACGACTTTGCCGTTAATCTTTGTGGCATCTGAAATGGTTATTAATCCTGAAGAAGAATTAATAGAAAACGCATTTTTAAAATTTTGCTGAATTGAAAAACTGATCGTTCCGGATGGAGACCACGTATATGTTTTCAACCATGTTCCGACATAATCACCATTGGAGACATTTTCAGGGATGGCATACTTTTGGGCCGCTGCCAATACATAGGTACTGTCGTATTCAGCCTTGCAAACGAGCTGCAGCAATAGTAAAGTTACTAATATATATTTTTTCATTTCAGTTTGTTTTTAATTCATACTTTGATCTTTTTATTTTTCAAAAACACTATTTTACCACCATTTTAAATGCTGAATCCACCCCAGTTTCGTCAAGTAGCCTTAATTATATATGCCACTTTCTAAATTTCGGTATCGATTTTAAGTTTAGAATCGTTCAGGTTCTCCTTCCTAAACAACGTTTCTCCTTTTACATTGAGTAGTTCTATCCTGATTGTATTTTTTAAATTACTTAACCACAGAGTATTAGTGACTGGATTGGGATATATTGCAGGAGAATCAACCTGATTTGGATATGATTTCTCAAAAAAAGGAGTTGCAGTAGAATTTGGCTCCCCAATTGCAGTCATTGCATCGTTCAGTGCGTTGGAAAAGCCCCGTACCAGTTCTTCGTAGCCCAACTTATTCGGATGTACTCCATTATTATTGGGGTAACCGTTGATCCTATCAATACATAAGCCATCATAGCTCACCTGTATGTTTTTCTTATAATGCCCACAACCATATTTATTGTATATTCGTTTCCACAACTCTCTCATTCGTAACTGATACCGTTCATAATTATCTAAACTGTGATAGGCACTAGTCCATCCAATCCCAGTGCCTTCACACGTAGTCGGTAAAGCGATAAAGATTAACGAATTTGGGCAATCATGATTTATGATGTCGATCAACTTACCGGCATAGTTCATAATTTCATTCAGCGACGGGTTTAGGAAACAGTCGTTAATTCCCAATGATATTCTTACTATATCCGGATTAGAAAGACTATTGTTTTCGATGTATTTTCTGAAGTTGATACTGCCATCAATGTGGAAAGGTGAACCACTTTCTAAAAAGCTTTTGAAAAGCCAACCACCGTGTCCTTCATGTTTTACAGAAGACTCCCGGGTACCAATTGGATGAAGTTCAAAACTCAGATCAGATGAGATTTGAATAAATTGATATCCAAATCCACTGGCCGTCAAAGAATTTCCTATAGCCAGTATATTTTTCTTACCAACATTTATCTTATCAACGACTTTTATTATCGTACATGTGGAATCAATCAGAATGTCATGGTAAAAACAATTTAAGGTAAGTTTAAAACTCCCTGTTTGATTCGCAGTCCAACTCCATTTTAAACTATCTGAACTTCCTACCTGATGTTTCCACTTAAAACGAATTAATCGGTTATTAAGCCTGACAAAGGCTATATTGTTATTGTAAAGTTCGATTTTATTTCCTAATGCCAGCGGTATGGTATCCGGCATCCAAAGATCTGGATCATAATCCATGGTTTGGGACATAGATGAAGTTCCCCAAAATGTAACCAATACACAACCTAAAATAATGTTTTTCATATTCAATGAATTATGGATTTAAAATTGGGAACAATTACAGTCTAGGACAGTGACTTGAAAAAAAACTATTTCGTACTGTTTCTTTTATGTCCCAGTTAAATTGATAGGTTCATCAACTGCATTTCATTTTCATAATCAGAATTTTGCAACAGCTTTCAGTATCCAGTCCAGGTTGTCAGGGGTTTTTAAAATTATCTTTTGTCCGGCCGGATGATCACCAGCTTCGCTATACTGCCCGGTGCGCGGATTAAACCACTGACATCTAAAAGACTTTGCTTTTTTACATTTTGAAAAATCCACCTCAATTTGCCGTTCTTTGGGTGTATAAGCAATAATAGTCGAATAATCGGGAAAAGCAGCTACCACAAGGTAATCGAGCACCATGTCAGAGTTTCCCTTATCAGAAGTCACTACTTTATTTTCTAAATCCGGAACCAGGTTCCACCAGTTGACTGATTCAAAAAATCCGCGCATATATTTCATTGCTTGTGTGCCTTCCGTATCCAGATACTTGCGCCAATCGGCAGGGAATTTCCATAGCGGATCGTTACTCCAGGCCTGGCCGCAACCACTCAACAAAGTGCCGCAATAAGCCTGTGCACGGGTCTTTAGTACAGAAACTTTGGGATTAGCTCCTTCATAATCACTCTCGAACAAAAAGGAGGGCATAATGCCCCGCGACCGCTTATAGTCGAGGATTAACCTTGACGGCGGACTGCTATAGGTATAGGTCGAATTGATGTCGAGCCAGTTTTTGTCGTAACCGTCAAATGATGAGCGGTTAGGTTGAGGATGGGCGGTAAATAATGCGCCGGGCATATACTCTTTAATACCGGCAATCATTTCCTCGATGTTACTCCAGATTACTGAACCATTTCTCTCAGGCCATGAATCACCTCCGGTTATCCAAATTACATTTTTATAATTTTGCAGAAAACGTCCGAGTGTTTGTCCGTATTTTCTGGAGGAGGCCGGTGAACTGTTGTAAATCTCCTTAAACCAGCCAGCCTCGGGTTCCCAGGGAGGCCCAAGCCATGCATAAGAAATTATCAATAACAGTCCGCGCTTTTCAGCCTGTTCAACTACCCAGGCTACATGTGCAAAATAAGCCGAATCGGGTGTGCCAAAGTTGCCTGTTTCTTTAAATGGCTGTACATCATAGCGATTTGCCGGTATTCCACCAATATTCGAATAATCCTTATGTTCAAGAATTTCGGTCACTAACGTATTGAAACCCATAGCAACGCGGTTGTCCATATATTCAATGGCTTCCTCACGCGTAAGGCTCATAAATAATAACCACGGCGAATCACCATGAATTAGAAAAGGTTTTCCGTCCTGATCTTCCAGAAACGATCTGTTTTCACTGATCCGGAGTGGAAACACGGGACTGACAGAAACAGTAGGTTGTGCATCAACGAAGTCACCCAGTGAGGACAAAATACAAATAATAACTAAAGCAGTGATATTTACTGTTATTCTCATCGTATATTAATTTTTAGATTTGACAGAATTTTCATAATCAGAATTCAGCAACAGCTTTCAATATCCAATCCATATTGTCCGGCGTTTTAAAAATAACCTTTTGTCCGGACGGATGATCACCGGCTTCGCTGTACTGCCCGGTGCGCGGATTGAACCACTGACATCTAAAAGACTTTGCTTTTTTGCATTTTGAAAAATTCACCTCAATTTGCCGTTCTTTTGGAGTATAGGCGATAATCACCGAGTAATCGGGAAAAGTAGCCACTGCAAGGTAATCGAGCACTATGTTGGAATCTCCTTTATCGGAGGTTACGGTTTCGTCTCTTAAATCAGGAACCAGATTCCACCAGTTGACTGATTCAAAAAATCCGCGCATATATTTCATTGCATTCGTGCCCTCGGTGTCGAGGTATTTCCGCCAGTCGGCAGGGATTTTCCATAGTGGATCGTTTCCACTAACCTGGCCGCAACCGCTCAATAAAGTGCCGCAATAAGCCTGAGCACGGATTTTTAGTATAGAGACATTCGGGTTAGCTCCTTCATAATCACTTTCGAATAAAAAAGTAGGCATCATACCACGTGTTCGTTTATAGTCGAGTATTAAACGGCTTGGTGGCCTGCTGTACGTGTAAGTCGAATTAACATCCAGCCATATTTTGTCATAACCGTCCAATGATGAATAATTAGGGCGGGGGTGGGCGGTAAACAATGCACCTGGCATATATTCCTTAATCCCTGTTATCATTTCATCCATGTTATTCCAGACTAATGATCCGTCCCTTTCAGGGTATGAATCGCCACCAGATACCCATATCACATTTTTACAATTTTGAAGAAAGCGTCCGAGTGTTTGTCCGTATTTTCTACAGGAGGCAGGTGAACTGTTGTGAATCTCCTTAAACCAGCCCGCCTGAGGTTCCCAGGAGGCACCCAGCCAGGCATAAGCAATTATCAACAGTAATCCACGTTGTTCAGCCTGTTTCACCATCCAGGCCAGATGGGCAAAATAGGCTGAATCAGGTGTGCCGAAATTACCTGGTTCCTTAAAAGGTTGTACACCGTAACGGTTAGCCGGTATTCCGCCAACTTTTCCATAATCCTCATGAGCGACAACCTGGGTCACAATGGTGTTAAAACCCATTGCAACCCGGTTGTCAAAAAAATCAACTATGTCCTCCCTGGTAAGGTTCATACACAATTCCCATGCAGTAGAGCCGTGAACAAGAAATGGTCTCCCGTTCTGGTCTTCAAAGAATGATCTGTTTGCGCTGATCCTGAGTGGGAATAGCGGTTTGGCGTAAGCAGGTTGTGCATAGACCAAGTTATTTAGGGAGGACAAAATGCAAATAATACCTATGGTTATCGTTATAATTCGTTTTATCATGTGCATAAATTTTTATTTCTGTGACCGTAGCGATTCCTGTATGGGAATTACTTTACTCCATATTTCCGGATTCCAGTCGGTATTTCCGGGACCGGTCGAGATAATCATCGAGAAGTTCAATTTCAAATTCTTTAATCATTTGCTCAACAGGTATATTTTTGTCTTCACTGCTAATCAAAACAGATCCCAGCCTGCCGGGATCTGTGATTTTTACAGCGGATCCGTATTTTGCTTTCAGTGAAGTCAGTTTTCCCCAGTTCCCGTCTAAATGAGCCAGACGGCAATCCAAGTTAATCCTTGCAACGGTGTAATCAAAATAATTCGTAGTGCTGGCCACTATTTCTCCCTGAGGATTGAGAATTTCAGAAGGGATTTCTCTGAAAGCCATGGCTCCGGCAAAAAATGAACGGCAGGAATAAGCCCATGTGTTTTGTACCAATCCTCCGTGATACATAGAAGGAAATACAATAATATCTGGCTTCTTCTGTTCATATACACGCCGTAATTCATCAAAGTTCAGGTCAAAGCAAATTGCGCATCCGATTGTTCCGAAATCACACTGGATAATCGGCGTTTTATCAGAGGCTTTCACTCCACCTTTCATATCACCGACAGTAGGAAAATTTTTATCGTAAATACCTGCAATATTGCCTTCGCGGTCAACAATGATGCATGAATTTCTCCAACTGCCATCTTCCATCTCGCGACGCATCCCAAAGGCAATATAGCAACGATTTGCCTTTGCTTCCGAAGCAAAGAATTCCTGTATCTGGTTTTTACGGGCATTAAGATATTCCTCCCTTTCCTGCCTTGATATTCCTTTTGGAAAATCACAATATTCAGGGAGTACAATCAGGTCCGGCTTATCCGGAAGAACCTGCAACATTTCTTTGTGCCAGAAGCCTTTTACCTGTTCTACCACCTTTTGTATTCCCTGTGTCTTGTCCGGTACAGGTACCCGGTTCCCGATAACTGCTACCGTAACATAGTTTGCAGCATTTGCCGATACAGAAAAGCCTATTAATAAAAAAATGTACGACAACTTCCAGAATATCCATTTAGCTTGATTAATTCTTTTTTCCATTTTTAATTTCTTTAAGTTGGACCTAATGATTCGTTATTCTATATTTTGATTCCATTCTATTTATTCCATAGATGCACGCCGAAAAAC
>CAZOYZ010000068.1:8256-15519 GCA_964584045.1 uncultured Prolixibacteraceae bacterium
AGCTTAATCGTATTATTTATCATGCATGGACCGGATGACTTAAAGAAAAAAGTCATCCGATCTCCTTTCAGCATGATAATTGAAATAATTCTACTGTGTGGTTTTTACCATCCCGGATTTTGCTCCAATTGAGGATTTAGTAATATCTGTCCCAGTGGTATGGGAAATAAATAATGTCTTTCCTCAAAACGTCGTTTACTTGCATCTTCAATGATAATATTGCCTTCAGAATCCAACGGATAAACGACACTGTTCCATTGCGGATCAGTGTCGTACTGCGTACCGGTCCATAGTACCCCTTTTAGCGCTTGCGGCATTTCGGTTTCGGCAGTTTTCCATCTTCTCAGATCATCAAACCGTTGGCTTTCCAGAAACAATTCAATGGAGCGTTCTCTACGAATTTCTGTTCTCATATCCAGTCCATTCGATGATACCAATGCATTGGTAAGTTTTACAATCTCTGCCCTGTTTCTAAGCTTGTTAATCGTTAAATCCAACTGGGCATCAGTGATGGATCCGTTCTTTTCGTATAAAGCTTCAGCATTGATCAATAGTACTTCGGCATAACGGATCACCGGAAAATCCATGGAAGGATTGAGGATCTGAGGATTAAACTTACTTGCCATATAGCCTGTAATTGTATAGGTGCCAAAAATTGAAATATTAGTTGGCATACCTCCGGCAAAAGGGTTGCTCCAATTCCTTGCATAGCTTGGAGGTTGAGTTTCCCAGGCCTGGACACCAGGAACAAAGAAAACGTTCTTCATTCTTAAGTCCCTGTTTTCATATTCACTGGTTATAGTCTGTTTTCCTCGGAAAAGAGGAGACTTATTGATTGGCAATCCATCTTTGCAAAGAAACATATCGGCAAGTTTTTTTGTAGGACTTGCCATAAATTCAAGGGAGGTTACAGATTGTCTCCTGAGGCTGGCATCAAACCTGTTCACTAAAATATATTCCTTTTGATCGGCTTTTGTTAAATTGGCAATATTAGACTGTACCTTGTCGAGGATAAAGAAGTATCTGTAGCTTTCATCACCAAGGACATCCCGCCTGCCGAAGATCTCATACTCTCCGCTGCTTATGACCTGTCCTGATGCATCGATAGCCTGGTCGAGCAGCGCATTATACCCGTCTATGTTCCGGAATTTCCTCCACGTTCCCTCAAAAAGTGCAACCCTGGCTTTCAGGGAAAGTGCAGCCCCTTTGCTGACCCGTCCCTTATCGTTTGCCGCAATGGCTGATTCGGCAGGTAAAGCAGGAATAGCCGCATCCAAATCATTCAGGATATAAGTAACTACATCTTCCCTGCTGTTCCTTGGTCCAAACAACAATTCTGAATCATTTAAATCAAGGACTTTGTCAATGATCGGAACCCCTCCGAAATCCCTAAACAGGTTATAGTAAGCCAGTGCCCTGAAAAATCTCGCTTCCCCGCCATAAACAGCCACCTCTTGTTTGATAAGCTGATCAGCTTCATCTGCTCTCTGTATTAAATAAGTTGAATTGCGGATTGTAATATAGGAGTTTTCCCAAACAGTACTGGTCGTTGTTGCGGAATAACTTCCATTGCTAATGGTGTTTGTGCTAAGTGCTGCCAAAATATCAGAATACAAATCCCGATCAGAAGTATAGCTACTCACAACAGGTAATTCCGTATAAAACTGGTTTGCAAATAACTTAAACTGCTCTGTTGTTTTAAAAAAAGTGGCCTCGGAATAAGACGTTTTTGGTGCTAAGTCCAGACTCTTTTCGCACGAAAAGAAGAGGAAACACAAAATAATGAATATTGATATTAGAAATGTATTTTTCATAGTCGTTTAGATTATAAGGTTAAATTAAGCCCAAATGAAAACTGGCGCGGAAACGGTGACAATCTCAACGAAAAAGGAGTTTCCGGATCCATATCACCGGGTAAACCGGAATGTTCCCAAATATCTGTACCATTAAAATAGACACGCAATTTATCGATGTTAAGTTTGCTGGTAATTCTTTTGGGCATTGTATATCCTATCTGGATGTTTTTCAATCGAATGTACCTGTTGTTATACATTTTGAAGGGTGCGTCGGAATACTGGTAATTATAGGTTTTAACCGCCCCCGTTTGGCTTAACCTTGGGTACATGGCATCAGTTCGGTCGGGGGCCCAAGTCTGGTGGAAGAAATATCCTTCAATCGGTTCAAACCATTGATTACATGGTCTAATGGTTGAAATAACCTGCCAATTTACTACTCCCTGGAAAAAAGAACTGAAATCAAAGTTTTTCCAGCTTATACCCAGGTTTATTCCATACAGGTAATGTTGCCCTGCATCTCCAATTTGAACCAAATCGCCTGATGTGCTGGTCGGGTTTCCGTTTTCATCCACGCTATACGGGAGGGCTTCTAATTTACCGTCTCCGTCCATGTCCTTGTAACGGGCATCTCCAAGTTTTAATGTGTTCGGAATGCCACTCGTAAAACTTGATTTATATTCGGTCAGTTCTGCATCTGTTTGTATTAAACCATCATATTGATATCCAAAATAAGACAGCGCCGGATATCCCTGAACGTAGTTGTTGGTTCCCTGTTTGGGTATAATAGCATCTGCAAGTTCAATAACTTCCGTGTTATTGTTGCTTAGGTTCAGTTTTATAAAATAATTGATCTGTTTGATTTTATCTCTCCAGCCAATTTCAAATTCCCAGCCTTTGGTCCGAAGGTGAGCCCCGTTGATGCTAGGTGGAGTTGTTCCCAGAACCTGTGGATATTCGCGGCTAAAAAACATGTCTTTATTATCTTTAATATAAACGTCAATCAAACCTGTTAGTCCTGAATTAAAGGCCCTGAAATCAATGCCGATATTTTTCGATTCGATTTTTTCCCAGGAGCGGGTAGTACTGGCCATATCTCCTAGCATGGCATTCTGAGCCTGATAGGGAGAAGTCGCACTACCCATTGGGTAGGAACCTCCAATTGTAACGGACGAAATGTAATCATACAAACCGATACCTGACTGGTTACCCAGTTCTCCCCAGGAAGCACGGATCTTAAAAAAATCAATTGTGTTTTTCATACCTTTCATGAAGTTTTCTTCAGACACAATCCAACCTCCTGAGAACCCCAGGAACGGTGACCATTTATGTCCCTTTGCAAACTTTGAAGATCCGTCATACCTGAATACGCCATCTAACATGTATCGGTCTTTATAACTGTATTCCAACCGGGAGAATGCCGAATTCAGGGCATAGTCAGTTTTTCCTTCCGAATTGTATTGCTCGTCAGCACTACCCGCAGTCATTGTCGGTAACTGTTCGGAAATTAACCCCAACTTGCGATAAGCCGAAAAACTCCGGTAATCATATTCCTCGTGAGAATAGCCTGCTACAAGGTTAATTTTATGGTTGACTAATTTTTCATAACTGTATCTGGCATAAAAATTACTGATCGTATATCTGGTGCGCGCATAATCTGCACCAGCCTTATTGGGACCCGTATTGGAATCATCGCTCGAGTACATAACAAATTTATCATTGATATCATACATTGGAAACCCGATACTTGCCCAATCAACTTCATTGATGTCGTAATTTGTCGCCATATCGGCTGTAATTACGAGATCTTTGAAAGGTGTAATTTCTGCTCCCAAATTACCATGAATGATGTATGATAAGTCAGTTCTGTAACCTGCTGCTTCGGCATAACCGATCGGGTCTTGAAATGCACTGTATACATAGTGACCTCCTTTGGTATAAGGCGGAACAAATGGCATTATAAAAAAAAGTGCGCCTTGAACTCCTCCGTTATAACTATTTTTTGAATAGCCGTAAGGTTCAACAGTTTTTTGGTTTCCGATATTGAAATTTGATTTGATCTTCAGGAATTTAGTTACCTCGTAATCATTTTTCAAGGTGACCAATAACCGTTTTTGATAATTTTTTCCATAAGCCAACATTCCATCCTGATCGATATAATTTACAGATTCATAGTAAGTCAGTTTGTCCTTTTTCCCGGAAATTGATATGTTGTAATTTTGCTGCAGGGAAGGATCGTACATGATATCGTTCCAGTCATAATCCCCGAGTGAATAAATTTCATCATACGGAGAAAAGAGAGAATATTCCCCCGTATTTTGTTTTATTTTTTCCAATGTAATATTGTTGTCGGCAATATACTTCAGCGCAACAGTAAATTGGTTGGAGAGCTTTCCGTCATTAACAAAGCCCTCATTCTGCATTTCATACAGATCCAGTACATTAAGGGTTTTTCGCATAAGCGAAGGCTTCTGGATGGTGGAGATAACAGAAGCATTGATCGTAGGCTTATCTGTTTTGCCTGACTTTGTCGTAACAAGAATGACGCCGCCTGCAGCCCTTGCTCCATATATTGCGGCCTGACCATCTTTTAATATGCTGATGCTTTCAATATCGTTGGGATTAATATTGTCCAGTGCCCTGGAATCGGTATAGGCTTGGGTGATGCCATCGACCACGACCAATACACCCGGAGCGCTTCGTGATGTGATACCCCTGATTGTGATACTGTTCGTTGAACTCCGTATGTCGCCGGTATTCGTTCTTGTAATCTGAACTCCGCTGCTAATCCCCTGTAACAGGTCTGTGGTTTCTGTTGATGGCCTGTTTTCCAATACTTCATTCTCTATTACAGAAATAGCTCCTGTTAAAGTTTCTTTTGATTTTGTACCATATCCAATAGCCACTACCTCTTCGATTCCGAATGTTTCTTCGGTCAATGTAATATTGATAATAGATTTACCGGAAATGGTAATTTCTTGTGTTTTCATCCCAACAAAGGAGAATAATAAGATTGCCTCGGGACGAACATTTGTCATTGAATAACTTCCGTCAGTTGCTGTAATCGTTCCCTGTGTTGTCCCTTTAACCACTACAGAAACTCCCGGGAGCGGTAATCCTGAAGGATCGGTGACTTTCCCTGAAACGGTTTTTTGTTGCTGCCCGGTTTCGAACAGACTGGCCTGACCGCTTTTACCTGATAAAAGAATTTGCCGGCCTTTGACCGTGTACTCAATATCTGTATTTTTCAGGATCTCATCCAATACCTCAAATACGTTTTTTTCATCGATTTTTACGGCATCAATCTTCCTGTCCACGTCGACCATTCCCGAACTGTACATGAAATAAAACTCGCTCTGGTTTTCAATGGACGCCAGGATGTCCTTTAACGGGGTATTTTTGAAATTGAGGCTCAGCTTTGTCTCCTGTGAGTAGGATTCAAGACCCGAAACCTGAATGACAGCAAGCAATAATAAAAAAAATGTTAGTTTCATTGTTCGTAAAAATTTTCGCGTTATGCACGCATTTCTTGCCTTTATGGCAAAATAAATCTTTTTTTTCATACTTTTGTTTTGTAAATGGTTAGAAATCACTCTTTACGGGAGTCTTTTTAAATCATTCCAGGCAGGGCGATGTGGGGCATTGCCCTGCCGTCGTTTTCATAAGTGGCTTGTTTCGTTTTTGTTAGCTTGACCTTCCTTTCTTTTGATAGATTAATATTTCTTTTTTGGAATATGTTCCGTCAGGCATTTTTTCCCTTTCAGAGACCGTACAGGAGATTGGCATCACCACTTCCATCATCTCCAGGATCTGAGACAGCGGTTCGTCGACGAAAGTGGCCGTATAGGTAAGTTCACGGAGTCCGGGGTCGCTGAGGCTAATTTTTACACTGAACCAACGGGAAAGCTGCTCCGCTACCGCATCCATATGATCGTCTTTAAAGATCAGTTTTCCTTCTTTCCATGAGACATATTTGGTTAACTCTTCTGTTTTCAGGGAATGCCGATTCGTTGCCCGGTTAAGAACAAAGTGCTGGCCAGGCTCCATATGAAAAAAAGTTGCCTGTTTTCCGGGAGTATTTTTCAGGATGAACACTTTCCCTGTTTCCAGCGTCGCTTCATAGTCAGGATCTTCAGGATAAGCTCTCACGTTAAAGGTTGTCCCGACAGCTTTTAACGCCATTCCGTCCGACTCGACAATAAAAGGTTTCGCTTTATCCGGGGCAACCTCAAAGTAAGCTTCCCCAATTAATTGAACGGTTCTTGTTTTACCGGTAAACCTTTCAGGATATACCAGCTTGCTGCTATGGTTCAGCCAGACTTTCGTACCGTCGGCTAATTCGAGGTGAGTCCTTGAACCGGGAGGTGAGAGTATTTCTATTTTCTGACGTTTGTTATGTGAGGCAAAATGTCCGGATTGAAAAAGACTGGTGTAAACGAGCAAAGTAATTACCGGAATTAAAAGAATGACGGCAGCCCTCGATAATAACCGGATAACTGATGCCTTCGGGCCTGTGAGAAAACGAATGTTACCGGTATCTAAATGTTCCGATCGGTGCAGGTTTATGGTATGGTGTATCCTGTCCAGACGTTGGCGTGCCTGATCGGAATTCTCATCATCAGCAGGTTCAATCTTATCCCAGTAGTTCTTAAATAATTTTTTTTCGGACAACATCTCCGGCTGTTCCTGTAACCAACTGAAGACTTTTTCAATTTCCGCAGAGGTACACTTATTTGCGATAAACTTATCGAAGAGCCTGATGTCCATTTTAATTCGTTTTTGTCGTGTTAGTGTCGACGGATACCAAAGGTTTCCGTCGATCAGCCGTTTGAAATAATCACAAACATGGTCGAAATCACCAGTAAGACGCAAAAAGTCAAAAAACCACTATTCCGGATCCGTTTTTTTATAAAAAAAGATGTACAAAAAGAAGAACGGACAGATAGGTTGGCCCTAGATTTTCTTTGAGGTATTTATGAGCTTTCACCATGTGATTTTCAACCGTATTGACAGACATGTCAAGGGTTTTCGCGATTTCCTTGTAGGAACAATTGCGGAAATGCTTCAGTTTAAACACTTCACGTTGACGGGGAGGCATCTGATCAATCAGGAGGTTTAGTTTTTCACTGATTTCATCCCTGGAGAATCCGTCGATATGCTCAGCTTCGTCCAGCTCGACCTGCACCGATTTGACATACTCTACATACTTGTTCTCTTTTACCCGGGTTCTCAGAAGGGTCATGGCCGTATGATAGGCGGTCGCGAAAAGATATGCATCGAAAGATCCATAGTCTCTTAGCTTTGTCCTGTTTTCCCAGATCCTGACAAAGACTTCCTGAACGAGATCCTCTGTATCGGTTTCGGTTTTTATCAGAGAAAAAATAAACTTTTGCAACTTCTGGTTAAATGCGGAATAAATGCAGTCAAAAGCCTTCATGTCTCCGATGGTAAACCGTTTTACCAAAGATTC
>CAZOYZ010000069.1:0-10431 GCA_964584045.1 uncultured Prolixibacteraceae bacterium
TATGAAAGTAGTTTTATTTTGCGGCGGTGAAGGAGTCCGCCTGAAAGATTATTCAGATCAAATCCCCAAGCCCATGGTCACGATCGGCTACCGGCCTATTCTTTGGAATATCATGAAATATTATGCCACCTACGGGCATAAAGATTTCATCTTATGCCTTGGTTACCGCGCCGACGTGATCAAGAATTATTTCCTCCACTATGACGAGACGGTCTCGAATGATTTTATTTACACAAAAGGCGGACGGAATATTGAGCTGGTCAACTCGGATATAGACGATTGGAAAATCACTTTTGTTGATACCGGAATGAACGCGAACATCGGAATGCGCTTAATGCAGGTGAAGGAGTATCTGAAGGACGAAAAAATGTTCCTTGCAAATTACAGTGACGGTTTGACAGATCTGCACCTTCCGACGATGATCGACTGGTTTGAAAAGAAAAAAGATCAAACGGCAGCGTTCATGGTGTATCAGCCAACCCAAAGTTTTCATATCGTACAAAGGCAAAAAGATGGTGCCGTCAATAAAATAAGCCATATCGGATCTTCCGGTCTTCACATTAACACGGGCTACTTTATCTTCCGGAATGAGATCTTTGATTCGATGGTATACGGGGATGAACTGGTCGACCAGCCATTTAACAGGCTGATTGAGAAGAACAAACTTGCTTCTTGGGAACATAAGGGCTTTTGGGCCAGCATGGACACTTTTAAGGATAAAAGGAACCTGGATGATATTTATGCCCGTGGCAATGCTCCCTGGGAGGTATGGAACAAGGTGGAAAATAAAGAGAAAAAGAAAACGATGATGAGAAAGATGTTCTTTAGCTATGTTGGGATTTAACTTAAAAAATCAATCGCCTCTGAACATTTTGTGCCTGGGGGCACATTGTGATGACATCGAAATAGGGGCAGGCGGGACGCTGCTGAAAATTTTTGAACAGTATCAGATCGGAAAAGTGAGATGGGTGATCTTTTCGTCCAATGAGATCAGGAAACCGGAAGCAATAAGCAGTGCGGAAGAGTTTCTCACAGGTATCCCTGATAAAGAGGTTTCCGTGCACGGATACCGGGATGGTTTTCTTCCCTATCAGGCCCCGGAGATCAAGGAACGCTTCGAAGAACTCAAAAAGGAGCAGCCGGATCTGATTTTTACCCACTATCGTGAGGACCGTCATCAGGACCACAGACTGATCAGTGACCTCACGTGGAATACATGGCGGAACAATCTGATCCTTGAATATGAAATACCGAAATATGACGGAGATTTGGGCGTACCGAACCTTTATGTTCCTCTCGACGAAAAGTACGTGTCGAAACGTAATGGTATTTTATCGGGTACATTTGTTTCGCAGCGATCGAAACACTGGTTTGATGATTCTACTTTCAATGCCTTGTTGCGCCTCAGAGGAATGGAATCTGCCTCAGTATTTGCGGAAGCATTTTATGTGAGGAAAATCACGTTGTAATCTACAGGATGAAACGATCTGAGAGGTTATCAATACACCGAACAAATTGAAACAATCATAACACTTGTCTATGGGTTTGAACCATTACATTAATGCAGTGAGATATAAGTTACTGCCCAGAAAGAAATTTGTCATTTTTGATCGCTCTGTGCTTCCGGCCAGGCACATCAGGTTTAATGGCCGGATGTTTCGTGATGACGCCTTTTATATACAAACGGCCGAGTCGGAAGCAAGAAGACTGATTGAAAAGTTAGGCTGTACCCGCGAAAGCACGGTCCTCGAGATCGGGTGCGGACAGGGGCGGCTGGCAACCGGTCTGCTGAGACTTATCGGGCCGCTCAATTATGTGGGATTGGATGTTCACCTGCCGTCGATCCGTTGGTGCAGGGAGTATATCGAAAAAAGGGAGCCTTCCTACCATTTTGAGCATCTGGATATTTTCAGTGAACGTTATAATCAAAGCGGTAAGCAGATCGATGAAAACTTCAAGTTCAATATCAAGAACGCCTGCATGGATATGATCTACATCTGGGGTGTTTTTACGAATATGGATGGCGGAGTCATGAAAATTTATTTGAAAGACCTGAAACGGATGCTGGCACCCGGAGGAAGAGTTTTCTTTACGGCTTTTGTTGAAGAGAATGTCCCGTCTGTTTCCGTGAATCCCAAAGGCTATGTGCTTGAAGAATTCACGGGCCCCCTCCAGGTAGTAAGATACGAAAAGGAGTATATCTTTTCACTTATCGCCCAGGCAGGGCTGGTGATCGATGAGTTCATTTACGGAAAAGAACTGGATGGGCAAAGTGAATTCTATTTAAGGTGAATCGTGGCTTTCAAGATCAAAATAAAAAACCTGCCGGTCTGTCAGACTGGCAGGTTTTTTTATGTCGGGGTGAAAAGACTCGAACTTTCGACCCCTTGCACCCCATGCAAGTGCGCTAGCCAACTGCGCCACACCCCGAATTAACAGGGTGCAAATGTAAGCAATCAACCCGTTACTTCAAAATGATTTTTTATATTTGATCAGACTCTTTTTTTTGATAGCTTTATTCTATGAGATGCTCATTATTATCGATGGCATAAATATTGCAGATCGGGTCAGTTTACGTAATTTTGGGAAAGAAAAAAACTAAAAGAACAGTCATGTTTAAAGCGTTAAATCTTCAGGAAAGCAAAAACGAACCTGTTGAACCATCCGGCGATGCTGAACGGGTGAGGTGTCTGATCATAGGCTCAGGTCCTGCCGGATATACCGCCGCCATTTACGCGGCAAGGGCAAATTTACATCCTGTGCTGTATGAAGGTCTGCAACCCGGCGGACAGTTAACCAGCACGACAGAGGTGGAGAACTATCCCGGATATCCCGATGGGGTCACCGGTCCGCTTATGATGGAAGATTTTAAAAAGCAGGCAGTACGTTTTGGAACGGATGTCAGGTTTGGGTTGGCTACCAAAGTGGATTTTTCAGGTCCGGCACACAAAGTCTGGATTGACGGGTCAAAACTCATTGTAGCGGAAACCGTTATCATAGCCACGGGTGCCACGGCAAAATATCTGGGAATTGAAGATGAAGTCAAATACGCAGGCGGAGGGGTATCGGCCTGTGCGACCTGCGACGGATTTTTTTATCGCGGGAAAGATGTCGCTGTAGTAGGGGGGGGTGATACTGCCGCGGAGGAGGCCGTTTATCTGGCAGGACTTGCCCGGAAGGTATACCTGATCGTCCGGCGTGACGAACTGCGGGCATCCAAAGTAATGGCCGATCGGGTGAAAGCTCTTCCGAACGTGGAGATTTTATGGAAGCACCAAACCAAGGGACTTTTGGGCAATGGTGTGGTCGAAGGGGCTGTTTTATGGAAGAATAAAGGCGAAGCCGGTGAAGAGGAGGTAAAGATCAAGATTGATGGTTTCTTCCTGGCAATTGGTCATAAACCCAATTCCGACTTTGTTGCCGGATACCTTGAACGGGATGCGGTCGGTTATATAAGGACTGTCCCCGGGACATCCAAAACCAATGTCGCCGGAGTTTTTGCGTGCGGTGACGTGCAGGATCCGGTTTACCGGCAGGCAGTAACTGCAGCAGGTTCAGGGTGTATGGCTGCCATTGATGCGGAGCGGTATTTGTCAGAAAAGCAGGCATAAAAAAAATCCGGCGGCTGCCGGATTTTTTTTATTCTAAAATTCCCATCATCGGGATCTCTTTTTCTTTGTATTCGCCTTTGTTCAGTTTTTCGTACACGGTCTTAAATGCTGAGATCGTATAGCTGACATCTTCCAGGGTATGGGATGCCGTCGGGATCAGGCGAAGGATGATCTCTCCCTTCGGAATAACCGGGTAAACAACCACGGAACAGAAAATGCCGTGATTTTCCCTTAAATCATAGACCACGTTGGTGGCTTCCGGCACATCACCCTTCATGTAAACGGGGGTGACCGGCGAATTCGTCCTGCCCAGATCGAATCCGGCTTCCTTTAATCCGTTCTGAAGCGCGCGGACGATGGTCCATAGTTGTTCGCGCAGTTGGGCCTGTGTCTTTAAAAGTTCGAGACGTTTCAGTGCCCCGACCACCATCGCCATGGGCAATGATTTGGCGAACGTTTGTGAGCGCATGTTATAACGAAGATGATTGCAGATGTCCTTTTCGCAGGCAATGAATGCGCCGATCCCTGCCATTGCCTTGGCGAACGTGCTGAAATGCAGGTCCACGCCGTCTTCCACCCCGAAATGCTCGGGCGTTCCTGATCCGGTTGCACCCATGGTGCCAAAGCCGTGCGCATCGTCAACAAGCAGGCGGAACTGAAACTCTTTCTTCATCGCCACGATTTCGTCCAGCTTACCCAGGTCGCCCGACATGCCGAACACTCCCTCCGTGACCACCAGAACGCCGCCACCCTGCTTTTCTGCCAGTGCAACGGCCCTTTCCAGTTGCTTGTGCAGGTTCTCCATGTTGTTGTGCGGATAAACGAAACGTTTGCCGATGTGCAGACGGAGACCATCAAGAATACAGGCATGAGCTTCACTGTCGTAAACAACCACATCATTTCTGCCACAAACGGTGTCAATGATCGACGTCATACCCTGATAACCATAGTTCAGCAAAAATGCATCAGGCTTATTGACAAAAGCGGCGAGTTCCCGCTCCAACTGCTCATGTTTGGTGGTTTGGCCCGACATCATGCGGGCTCCCATCGGGTAGGCAAGTCCCCAGTCTTTTGCAGCCTGTGCATCCACTTCGCGTACTTCAGGATGGTTTGCCAGCCCGATGTAGTTATTTAAACTCCAGTTCAGCACTTCCTTTCCGCGGAAGATCATGCGGGGACCAATTTCTCCTTCAAGCTTCGGAAATGCGAAATAACCGTGAGCCTGTTTGATGTACTGGCCAATATTACCTTTGTGTGAGCGAAACTTTTCAAAAATATCCACTGTTATTTTGTTTTAAAGTTAAACTTTGCAAATGTAATTCTTTTTGAGAAGTTCGCAAATTTGTTAAATTATATTAAACCAATGAGTAAATAGACATTTCTTGCTAATTTTAGCTTTTGATTTTAATAAAAATGTATCTTTGCGGCCATGTTTGGAAATATGAAAAATAAGGGGATCATTTACCTGCTGCTTCTTTTAGTTTCAACAGCTTGCAGCGATTTTAACAAGATCGTTAAAAGCACTGATTATGAGTTTAAATATAAAAAAGCTGTCGAATATTATGAAAAAGGTGAGTATTCCCGCGCTTCGACCCTGCTTACGGAACTTGTCAATATATACAGGGGAACGAGCCGGGCCGATGATATTTATTATTATCACGCCAAGAGCTTTTTCGCGATGAAGGATTACCTCATGGCAGGTCAGTTTTTTAGTCAACTGGCTAAGGAGTTTCCCAAAAGCGAGTTCGTGGAAGAATCCCAGTTTATGATCGGTTACTGTTTTTACATGGATTCCCCTAAACCCAGGCTCGACCAGACGGTGACCCAAAAGGCTATCGATGCACTGCAACTGTATATTAATCTTTATCCGTCAACCAAACGGGCTGAAGAAGCGAACCGGCTGATCATTGAAATGAGGGATAAACTGGTATACAAATCGTTCCTCACCGGAAAACTTTATTATGACCTGGGTAATTACAAGGCGGCCGTTGTGGCGCTGACCAACTCCCTGAAAAGCTTCCCGGATACCAGGTATCGCGAAGACCTGACTTTCATGTTGCTGGATGCAAAATACAATCTGGCGATCTATAGTACGGAAGATAAAAGGGAATTGCGGCTAAGCGATGCTCTGGATGAATATTTTAGTTTTGTGGATGAGTTTCCCGACAGCAAGTACCGTCAGCAGGCGGAGAAATTTCACCAAACCACAGAAAAGTTGTTGAATTATGATGATGTTAATTAATAAATAATATGGATTTTAAAAAGATTAAAGCTGAAGGCTCAACAGTCCCGCGCGATTTGACCGACATGGAAGATCAAACCGGAAATGTTTATGAAACCGTGATGATCCTCGCAAAGCGGTCTAACCAGATTGCTTCGGAAATGAAGGAAGAACTGAACCAGAAGCTACAGGAATTCGCCTCTTATTCTGATAATCTGGAAGAAGTCTTTGAGAATCGTGAGCAGATAGAAATCTCAAAATATTACGAACGGTTACCAAAACCGACGCTGATCGCTTACGAAGAATTCAAGCAGACGCAGATTTATCACCGCAATCCTGCCAAGGAAAACCGGAAAGGAGCGTTGTGATTGATTATTGATTATTGATTATTTAGGAGCGTGGGGTCATGTCGGGAGGTCTTCTGTTCTCTGACATGACTTTATTTATTTTATGTGATACGTGAAATTGCAGGGAAAACATATTATTCTGGGTGTCACGGGAAGCATCGCTGCTTACAAGGCCGCTTATCTTTTAAGATTGCTGGTGAAGGAAGGAGCCGACGTTCAGGTCGTCATGACCCCTGCGGCCAGGGAGTTTATTACCCCGGTGACCATGAGCGCGCTGTCGGGCAGGCCTGTTGCTTCTGAATTTTTTGCTGAGAACGACGGAACATGGCATTCTCATGTGGATATGGGGCAGTGGGCCGATTTGATGCTGATCGCTCCGGCAACTGCCGCCACACTGGCGAAAATGGCGAACGGTGTATGTGATAACCTGCTGATCACCACCTACCTTTCGGCAAAATGCCCGGTAATGATCGCTCCCGCGATGGATCTTGATATGTTCGCCCATCCGGCTAATCTGAAGAACCTGGAGACCCTCCGTTCGTACGGGAATCTGATCCTGGAGCCGGGCGAGGGAGAACTGGCGAGCGGCCTGCACGGCAAGGGGAGGATGCAGGAACCGGAGCAAATCATTGAAGAAGTGGTCCGCTTCTTCCATTCAAAAAAAAAACTGCTGAATAAACATTTTTTGGTCACGGCAGGTCCGACCTACGAGAAAATCGACCCGGTACGTTTTATCGGGAATTATTCTTCGGGGAAAATGGGTTTTGCCATTGCCGAACAGCTTGCCGAAGAAGGCGCTAAAGTGACCCTGGTCA
The DNA here is from genome assembly GCA_964584045.1 of uncultured Prolixibacteraceae bacterium. Classification (GTDB taxonomy): domain Bacteria; phylum Bacteroidota; class Bacteroidia; order Bacteroidales; family Prolixibacteraceae; genus JBCFBK01. The sequence goes on from CAZOYZ010000069.1 coordinate 6,995, forward strand.
GCGGACCTGTTGTCCTGACGACAAATCATCCTCATATCGTCAGGGTGGATGTGGAATCCGCGACGGAAATGAGGGACGCCTGTTTAAAAATATTTCCTCAGGCAGATGGGGCGGTCATGTGTGCTGCCGTAGCCGATTACAGACCAAAAAATCAGGCCAGGCAAAAAATAAAACGTGAAAAAGAGGAATTTTCCATCGAATTGGTGGCCAACGACGACATCGCCTTCCTCCTTGGAAGCATCAAATTATCCCGACAGGTACTCGTTGGATTCGCCCTCGAAACGAATGATGCCGTAGCCCATGCCCGCGAAAAGCTGGAAAAGAAAAATCTCGATTTTATCGTGTTGAATTCACTTCAGGATAAAGAAGCCGGTTTTGGCGTCGATACCAACAAAATTACCATCATCACCAAAGACCGGCAGGTGCGGGCGTATGGTTTGAAACCCAAAAGCGGGGTTGCAAAGGATATCGTGGAAGAAATTGTCAAACTGCAAAAAATGAATAGTTAACCGTGCTTCAGTCGCTTCAAATCTCCAATTACGCGTTGATCGATCAGCTGTCGATCAGGTTTTACCCGGGTTTCAATATCATCACCGGCGAAACAGGGGCCGGAAAATCGATCATCCTGGGAGCGTTGGGACTGATCCTGGGACAGAGGGCCGACATGGGGGTCCTTCAGGATAAGAGCAGAAAATGCAGCGTGGAAGGTGTTTTTCAGATCAGGGGTTACCAAATGGAGGATTTTTTTGGCGTTGAAGAGCTGGATTACGACGATTTGACCATTCTTCGAAGGGAAATCACCCCATCGGGCAAATCGAGGGCTTTTGTCAATGACACGCCTGTCACCCTGAAAGTGTTGCAGGATCTGGCCCTACGGCTGATCGACATTCATTCGCAGCACCAGAATCTTGAACTTGGGAGTCATGTATTCCAGATGAAACTCGTTGATCTGGTGGCGGGCAATGCCCCGTTTTTAAAGGAATATGAAGAAACCTATGGGGGTCTGCTCACTTTTCGGGCCCGTTTGGCTGTCCTGAAGGAAGAGGCTGCCCGTTCAAAGGCCGACCTGGATTATTTTGAATTTCAGTTTAAGCAACTGGATGAAGCCCGCCTGAAGGAAAATGAACAGGAGGAATTGGAAGCCGAGCAGATGACACTGGAACACGCCGGGGAGATCAAAATGACTTTTGGAAGATTGGCAGACGAAATTGAACACGAGGAGCACGGGATCCTGCTGAAAATCAAGGATCAAACCGCTCAGCTCGGGCGGCTGACCGCCGTTTCGGCGCAAGCCGCACAACTCAAGGAAAGGCTCGATTCCTGTTATTTTGAGCTGAAGGATCTGGCCGGGGAAAGCGCTTTGATCGCCGGGCGCACGGAACATGATCCGGAACGGATCGCCTTTGTTGCCGGTCGTCTGGATACCATTTATTCCTTACAACAGAAATTTCGTGTTGCTACTGTTCATGAGTTGATGGTGATAAAGGATGACCTTGAACGGAAGATCCTTCAGATCGCTTCCTTTGATGAAGAAATAGGCGCAGCCGGACGGCAGGTGGATGAACTTGCCAAGAGGGTCATGCAGCAGGCTGTCACGATCAGTGAGCGGAGGAAAGCCGTTTCAGGACAGATAACCGGCTCTGTAACCGAAGTGCTTCAGAAACTGGGTATGCCGCATGCTGCCTTTGAGATCCGTTTTGAGAAAACAGAACAAGCGGGGCCTGCCGGGATCGATGAAATCCAGTTCTTATTCTCATCGAACAAAAATTCAGTTCCACAGGATATCTCACGCATTGCTTCGGGTGGTGAGATCTCCCGGGTTATGCTGGCGTTGAAAACGCTCATCACCGACAGCAAGTCGCTTCCGACCATTGTTTTTGACGAGATCGACACCGGGATCTCAGGCGAAATCGCCGTCAGGACAGGTGTGATCCTTAAGGAGATGTCCGGTCACATGCAGGTGATCAACATCACCCATCTGCCGCAGATCGCGGGTAAGGGACAGCATCATTTCAAAGTCTTCAAATATGAGACAGACGAAAGGACGTTCACTTCCATCCGGGAACTGAACGACGACGAACGGATTGACGAGCTGGCCCAGATGCTCAGCGGGGAAAATGCCTCGGATACGGCCCGCAAAACGGCCCGCGAACTGCTGGATTGATGATCACCGTCTGTCTTCGAGGATCAGTCTGATTTCCCCGGGGCCGATATCGGCTTTTTCACCAAATTTGCTTCCGCGTTTTCTTATCCGTTCCGTGATCCTGAAAATGGTTTCCGTGGGTACGCCATAATCAGGAAGCCTGGTCTTGATGCCCATTGATTCAAAGAAGGCTGTCGTTTTCCTGATCGCCTCATCAATTCGTTCATCCGCCGTACCGGATGTAATGCCCCAGATCCGCCGGCCATACTGAAGGATCTTGTCCTGTTTTTCCTTTCTCCGGATATGCATGATGCCCGGCAAAACAACGGCAAGCGTACAGGCATGATCAATACCATGATAGGCGGTCAGTTCGTGCCCGATCATATGGGTTGCCCAATCCTGCGGAACGCCCATCCCGATCAACCCATTCAACGCCATCGTCGCACACCACATCACATTGGCCGCGGCATCATAATCGGTCCGGTGAGCCAGCACTTTGGGCCCCTCTTCGACCAACGTCTTCAAAATGGCCTCTGCAAAACGGTCCTGAAGCGGCGAATTGACAGGGAAAGTCAGATATTGTTCTATCACGTGGATAAATGCGTCCACCACGCCGTTTGCAACCTGCCGGTCGGGCAGCGAAAAGATGACTTCAGGATCGAGCACTGAAAATTGCGGATAGACAGCAGCAGAATAAAAGCTGATCTTTTCCTGAGTTTCTTCTTTCGAGATGACGGCGGTTCCGTTCATCTCCGAACCGGTGGCGGGAAGCGTCAATACCGCTCCAATGGGTAAGGCCTTTTCGATCATGATCCTGTCCTTTTTGGCCATGATGTCCCAGGGGTCGGTCCCTTCATACAAAACGGCTGCGGCGATAAATTTTGTCCCGTCAAGCACCGAACCTCCGCCTGTAGCCAACAGGTAGTCCACTTTTTCTTTTTTACAGATTTCAACCGCTTTCATCAGCGTCTCAAGCCTCGGATTAGGCTCGATCCCGCCAAATTCGATAACTTCGAACCCTGTAACGGCGTTTTTAACCTGATCATAAACGCCGTTTTTGAAGATGCTTCCGCCGCCATAGGTCAGCATGATTTTCACACCGACAGGCAACTCCTTACGAATGTTCGCGATTTGCCCTTTCCCGAAAAGGATCTTGACCGGATTTTTAAACTGAAAGTTATACATAGATTTTTGTTTTTGAATTTCCTCAGAGATACAAAGCTACAAAATCAGTAAAAATAACACTGCCAATGTGATTAAAGTTTACTTTTGCACAGAGCGAGGGAAACCGGAG
>CAZOYZ010000069.1:10531-15433 GCA_964584045.1 uncultured Prolixibacteraceae bacterium
TAACACTGCCAATGTGATTAAAGTTTACTTTTGCACAGAGCGAGGGAAACCGGAGACAGGAAGATTGACGATTGAAGAAGTCGTAAATTGCGAGTCGTGAGTCTGAAGGAGTGAAGGATTGATCATTAGTCTATTTACTGTTTGCCGTTTGACCGTTCGGGGATGTACCAATTTATCAGGTTTGGGATTTATTTATTGTTTATAGGATGAAATTGCCGGACAGGGAAAGTTTATTTGAGCGCTTTGAACAGTACACCGACGATCAGTTGATGGAGGTCTTAAGGAATTATAAGCACTATCAGGATCAGGCGGTAGAGGTGGCCGTTGAAATCGCTCTGAAAAGGGAGTTGATCCACAGCAGGCAGGATTTGTTTTCCCCGGAATTTAACGGCGTCACGCCACGCCCCAGGAAAATTTTTCCGCTTTTGGATGCCAACCAGACGACAAAAATGCTCAGGAGCACTCTCCGGATCATTTATCTCATTACCATCGTTCCGCTGATCTTCACCGTATTGAACCTGAAGAACGGCGATTTTTTGCAGATCATCCTTTGGGGAGCGGTAACCGTGGCGTGGCTTCTTGTTACCCGGATCATCGAAAAAAAGCGGATCGCAGGACTTGTTTTTTTTCTGTATGCGTTTTTTTTCTGTTTTCATGTCATTTATTTTTCCGGATATCGTTATTCATTCAAGCCGGGCATAACAGATCTGATCGTTTACCTGATCCCGGTATTGGTATTTTTTTACCTTTTGAACTATTTGTATGTTCTTTTGCGCAGGAACAGCCCTTGATTTCAGAGTTGCAGGGAGTTCCTTTATGCGAAGATAAAAGATCCTCTGGAAGACAGCCCTCAACAAACTGCTGCTTTTTTTACGGTCACGACGATGCAATTGCAAAAATTTTGTCGTTTTTTTCATCATTATTGTTATTTTTGAAGATCAACGTGATTTTTGATAAAAATTTAACAAATAAGTTGTATAAACCCTAGTAAAGGAGTAAAGTATGAAAAGTATTTTTTTTACAGTTGTTTTTGTTTTGGGAGCCTGTCTGGGCTTTGCCCAGGATGCGGCCGATTTGATCAATAAGGCAAATGAGGCTCTGACGGCGAAGGAATATGCAAAGGCCTTTGAGTTGTACGATCAGGCCATGAAAAATCTGGGTGATGTCCAGGTTGACGCAGCAATCAATTTTAATATTGGTTTTGCGGCCTTCCAGGCAGATAAGTTTGATGCCGCTATCCCGTATTTCGACAAAGCCATTGCTGCCAATTCCAATGTAGCCAAAGCATATGAATATAAAGGGAACGCCTATGTGAAGATGGATAAATATGCGGAGGCGATCGATGCTTATAAAAAAGCGATCGAAGCAGGAGCTGAAGATAAAGGAGGTCTTTATTACAATGCCGGTATTGCCGCTTACAAAGGGCAGAAATTTGATCAGGCCGTAGAGATGTTCGGCCAGGCTGCTGCAGCAAATTACAATGCGGATAATTCCTATTATTACAAGGCAGTTTCACTCAAGAAGCTGGACAAAGACGAAGAATATAAACAGACGCTTATCGAAGCTGCGGCTAAATTTCCGCAGGAAGACAAGATCACTTCAGCGCTGGCCAATGTGTATGTGCTGGAAGGAAACGCGCTGTACAAGAAGGGCGTGACCATTATCAATGCGGCGAATGAAAAAGTGAAGGCGGGTTCCCTGAAAACGGATGACGCCGCTTATACCGCTGAGATCGAAAAATCGAAAGTCGAATTTAAGGCTGCTTTGGAAATTCTGCAAAAGGCGAAGGCTTTGGATGCGACCAATGCCAATGCGGCTAAGCTGATCGAAGCTTGCAATTCCGTATTATAATTTTTTTAAAAGCTTCCGGTAACAGGCCGCTCGCGACTGTTGCCGGAAGCTTTTTTATTTTATCCCCTTGACATTCATCCGGATCTTATACACAGAAGTCCGTGCCGTGACAAACAGCGTTTTCCGGTCTTTCCCGCCAAAAGTCACATTTGCCGGTTGCTCCGGAATAGCCAGCGCTCCGATTTTATGTCCGTCGGGCGCAAAAACAGAAACCGCTTTATTGGTCAGATAGACATTTCCTTTTTGGTCGATCGTCATCCCGTCCGACCCTTCAGGAGCAAAAAATGTTTTGTCTGAAAGCGTCCCGTCTTCATTGATCGTATATTTCCACGTTTTGCCGTCCTGAATGTCGGCCACGTACAGTATTTTTCCGTCAGGTGTCCCGATAATGCCGTTCGGCATTTTGAAATCATCAATGACCCGGATCATATCCCTGTCAGGATAAACACAATAAACGCCGCGGCAGGGCTGTTCCTGCTTATGACCTTCGGGCCACCAATCCCGGTGATAATAACTGTCAGTGATGTAAATCGTACCATTCGGGTGGATCCACAAATCATTCGGTCCATTGAGGTGTTTCCCCTGATAAGTGTCTGCCAGGACCGTTTTTTTGCCGTCCATACTGATCCTGATCAGCTTGTTCCGGTAGTCGGCGCAGGCAACAAGATCACCGCCGGCATTGAAGTATAAACCATTGGCCCGTTCACCATCCACGTTGAACGGGCGTATGCCTTTTTTTTCGTTCCAGATGTGAATCGCATTGTTGGGTTGGTCGGTGAAGAAGATTTCACCGTTTGGCGCCACTGCAGGGCCTTCGGTAAATGAAAAACCGGAAGCAACCTTTTCGACCTCACTGCCTTTGGCAATCAGTGAAGACAGATCCTGAGCACCGGCGGAGGATGTGGCCAGAAAAAAAATGAATAGTGGTCTGAGTTTTTTCATAGTTTAGTCGTGAGTATTTAGTCGTAAGTCGTAAGTCGTTTCCGGTTTCCGGTCTCCGTCCTCCGTCCTTACTTTATTTCTTTCGGCTTGCACAGTTTTTTTTCTTTTTTTGCCTTTACTCCGCATTTCCTGCAATAGTAAACCGGGTTTTCCGGCTCCCGGTAATCATCTTTTTTACACGCTGTCTTTCCCATACTGTCTTTCAAGGTTCCCGAGTTCCCTATGTGAAAGAACAACGTCGACAGGGAAATTGTTTCTCAGGTGTTCTGCGGTCTTTTCGGCGGCATAGACCGAGCGGTGCTGTCCGCCGGTGCAGCCGAAATAAATGCTTAAATGCTTGAAGCCGCGGGCCAGGTAGGTCTTCACGGACTGATCGGCCAATGCCAGGACATGGGTCAGAAAATCAGCTATTTCCGATTTTGTTTCCAGGAAACCGATCACTTCCGGATCTTTGCCTGTCAGCGGTTTAAATTCATCGTATCTGCCCGGGTTGTGAATGGCCCGGCAGTCGAAAATAAAACCTCCGCCATTGCCGGACGGATCGTCCGGCAGCCCTTTTTTATAGGAAAAACTTCCGACACGTACCGTCAGCGTATTTTTTGGGGTGTCGATCTGTTTCAGGTATTCTGAACGGGTTACCGCGTCCAGCACCCGGAAAAGCTCCGGGAGCGGAACCGGGATATCGTTGTTCTGCAAAATGTATTTCAGGTTTTCAAGCGCGTAGGGGATGCTTTTCAGGAAATGTTCCTTTTTTTCATAAAAGCCACGGAAGCCGTAGGCCCCCATGGCCTGCATGATCCTGATCAGGACATAGCCGGTGTAAAAGGCCTTGAATTTTTCGCGGTCGACGGGAAGCTGTTTTTCCACCGTATCCAGGTAAAATTCCAGTAATTCGTTGCGGATGGCCTGAGGGATGTCGGCTTTGGCATCGTAAAGCAGGGAGGCCAGGTCATACTGGAGGGCGCCTTTCCGCCCGCCCTGGTAATCGATAAAGGCCACGCGATCATTTATCAGCATCATATTCCGTGACTGGAAATCGCGGAAAAGGAAGAAGCCGCCATCGGCTTCGAGCAGAAAGTTGGTAAAGCTTTCAAAGTCATCTTCCAGTGCCTGTTCATCGAAGTGGATGCGGGCCAGCTTCAGGAAATAATATTTGAAATAATTCAGATCCCACATCATCGATTGTTTGTCGAAGGCAGCACGGGGATAACAATATCCGTAATCAATACCTTGTCCTGCGGTGATCTGGATCTTTGGCAATTCGATGAGTATTTTTTTATAGATGGAAATGATCTTCTCCGAAAAGCCTTCCTGCTCCCTTACCAGTGTGATATAGTCGAACAGGGTGACTGTTCCCAGGTCTTCCTGAAGATAGCAGGTTTTTGCTCCATTTACAGCGTAAATTTCGGGGACTGCAATGCTTTGTTTAAAAAAGTGTTCCGAGAATTTCAGAAAGGCCAGGTTTTCCTGTACATCCTGATTCCAGGTCCCGATAGCCTGGTGATTCTCGCTTTTTATCCGGCAATACTGGCGGTACGAGCCCGACGGCGGCAGCACTTCAAAGGCAGTCATTTCTTTTTTGAAATAACCCTCAAACATCCTGATCAGTTCTTCTTTTACCTTTAAATCCAAAGCGGTCTGTTTTTGGTTGGAAAAACAAAGATAATGGATTAATGGCTTTTGTTAAAACCGGCTTCGCCCGGTTTCCTGATATTTTTTGAGGATCGTGCGGAGTTCCTGCACTTTTTCCGGGAATTCTGCATAAAGGTTTTTGATTTCAGAAGGATCATTTTTCAGGTTGTACAACTGGCCGGCAGGTCCGCCTGCGACGGGCTGTACCGTTTCGGGTTTGGAAAAGCCTCCTGAACCTAATCCAAGGATCAGTTTCCAGTCTCCCTGCCTGACCACAAAAATACCTCTCGACGAATGCTGGATCAGGGCTTCAGGCCGGACATACTCCTGTGTATCTCCGGTTAACAGGGGCAGGATCGGGAAACTGTCTTCTCCTTCATTTTCGGCCAGCTTTTTATTCAGGATGCCGGCACAGGTTGCCAGGAGGTTGGTCAGGGTGACCGGTTCCGGGCACGACCTGTTCGCTTTGATCTTTCC
>CAZOYZ010000070.1:0-1196 GCA_964584045.1 uncultured Prolixibacteraceae bacterium
GAGACAGGCATATCAAGGATCGGTATCCGCTTAATGATCCCGGCGTTGTTAACCAGAATATCGATGATTCCGACTTCCTGTTCGATCAAAGAAATACCGCGGTCTACATCGGCTTCATCAGTGACGTCAAATTGAAGCGTATACACGTCGACACCATCCTTCTGATATTCGACACGACATGACTTCAGTTTCTCCACTGAAAGATCATTCACGCAGATCCTGGCCCCTGCTTTACCGAGTACTTTGCCAATGGCCATACCGATACCATGAGTTCCTCCTGTGATGAGGGCCACTTTACCTGTAAGATCAAATAATTCGTTCATCTTGGTTTCCGGTTTTTGATGATTATCTGAGTTCATTTGGTTTTACCACATCCATATCTCCATAATCGAGATTTTCTCCGGCCATACCCCAAATAAAAATATAGTTACTGGTTCCTGCAGCCGAATGGATGGACCAGCTTGGAGAAATGACGGCCTGTTCATTACCCATCCAAATGTGGCGGGTTTCCAGGGGCTGTCCCATAAAATGACAGACAGCCTGCCCTTGAGGTACGTTAAAATAAAAATAAACCTCATTCCGCCGGCTGTGCGTATGCGCCGGCATGGTATTCCACACACTCCCCGGCATTAATTCGGTCATCCCCATCTGCAACTGGCAGGTTTCAACAACTGTATTGATCATTAACTGATTAATGTCACGCTCGTTGGAAGTTTCCAAAGCGCCTAAATGGATCACGTTTGCATCCTTTAACGTCAGGCGTTTCGTGGGAAATTCCTTATGTGCGGGAGCTGAATTAAAATAAAAACGGGCCGGTTTGTGCGTGTCAGCCGATTTAAAAACCACGTCTCCTGATCCTTTTCCCACATACAAAGCATCTTTAAAGTCCAGCACATATTCCGTACCGTCAACAACAACGCTTCCGGTTCCTCCCACATTGATGATCCCGAGTTCGCGGCGGTCACAAAAATGGTTTGCCTTCAGCACATCAGGAGTTTCAAGGGTGAGCGGCTTGGTGGCAGGAACAGCGCCTCCTACGATGTAGCGGTCAATATGCGTGTATACCATATTGATCTGATCATCTTCCATGACTTTCCCGACCAGGAACTCCTTCCTGATCCGGGCCGTATCATATCCTTTAAAATCTTCAGGATGATAAGAATACCTTTCTTCAAAATTAACAGCCATAACGATAT
>CAZOYZ010000070.1:1296-6384 GCA_964584045.1 uncultured Prolixibacteraceae bacterium
GTTTCCTTCCTGCTCTTTGCCAAAATATGTGACAAATATATAATAAAAACACGAAAGATGCAATCGATTGCACAAAAAGATCTATTTTTGCATCAATTTAAAATTATCATCTTTGCAACGAATTAAAGATTATGGAGAAGAAGTCATCCGTTACGATCCACGATATAGCCCGCGAACTAAAAATTTCAGCATCGACCGTATCAAGGGCGTTAAATGATAACCCCAGGATCAGCCTTTCGACGAAAGAAAAGATCAGGGCAATCGCTCTGCAATTAGGCTATCAGCCAAATACGATTGCCTCCAACCTGAGAAATCAAAAAACGAATACGATCGGCATCGTTGTTCCCCTGATCAACCGGCATTTTTTCTCAACCTTTATCTCCGGGGTGGAAGAAGTAGCTTTTGACGCCGGTTACAATGTGATCATTTCGCAGTCGAACGACCTGCTCGAAAAGGAGAAAAAAATTGTGCATTCGCTGTTTACGAACCGGGTCGACGGGCTGATCATTTCGTTAAGCATGCAGACCGATGAATTTGAGCACTTTGAACTTTTCACCAGTAAAAACATTCCGCTGGTATTTTTCGACCGTGTCGCACCCGCATTCGAAACCAATAAAATCGTCGTCGACGATTTTGCAGTCGGATTTACAGCCACACAGCACCTGATCAGTGAAGGTTACAGGAGGATCGCCCATTTAGCCGGGCCTACCGTACTGAATACGTATCATGACCGGATGGAGGGATACATGGCCGCGCTTCGGAAGAATAATCTCCCGGTTGTTGAAGAACTGGTCATTTATAATCGTCTTACCCGAATGGACGGACAGGAAGCCATTAAGCAACTGTTAAGCCTGACCAGTCCACCCGATGCAGTATTTTGCGGCAATGACACTTCAGCCTTAAGCATGATCGTTTACCTGAAAAAGATCGGCATCAGGATCCCTGATGATTTCGGGATCATCGGATTCAGCAATGAACCTTTTTCGGAAGTGGTTACACCCTCCATTTCCACGCTCAAGCAGCCGGCCCTGGAAATGGGTAATAAAGCTGCCGAACTGCTGATCCGGGAGATCGAAGACAAAGGCAACATCCAGCACTACCAGACGATCACCATGCCTACTGAACTCATTATCCGGGAGTCGTCACTCCGGAAACGATAAAAAGATTCCCGCCCGCACTTTTGTACAAGCGGGAATGCCCTCTTACCGTTTGCTTAAAACCTGTGTTTCATAGTTTTGAATCTCAGGAATATAATCCATTCCGACGGGAACGCCTTCCTGCAAACAATAATAGTCCCATACCGCACTGAAAGGCATGGTCTTGAGCTCTTCCAGCATCGCCAGACGTTCAAAATTCTTGCCTTGTCTTTCAAGCTCGCCGAGTGTTTCGGAGGGTTCAAGCAGGGCGAAGAGAAATGCCTTTTGAACGGCTCTGGTGCCGATAACATAGGCTCCGATCCGGTTGATGGAAGCATCGAAGAAATCAAGCCCGATATTCACGCGTGAAAAGAAATCATTCCGGGTTATTTCGGAAGCAATTAACTGGACCTCCTCATTCAAAGTCACCACATGGTCTGAGTCCCAGCGCACGGGCCTTGAAAGATGTAACAGTATTTCATCAACAAATTGCAGACAGGACGAAATTTTATCACCTACCTGTTCGGTTGGATGGAAATGTCCCATATCCAGGCATATCAGCTTGCTGTTTTTAATGGCATACCCCAGGTAAAAATCGTGCGAACCCACCGTCATCGATTCAGCGCCGATCCCAAACAATTTACTTTCAACAGCATCCTTCATGTATTCTTTTGGATATTCGGCAGACATGGCCTCGTCGAGCGATTTTTTCAGCAGCGCACGGTATCCGTTACGGTCAACAGGAATATCTTTCGACCCGTCAGGCACCCAGGTGTTTTGCACGCAGGGCGTTCCCAACTGCTTTCCGATCTCCGCGGAAATCGCCCTGCAACGTCTGACGTGTTCTACCCAAAACCGGCGGTATTCTTCATTCTTGCTTGACAGGGTGAATCCGTCGGCCGCTTTGGGATGGGAAAAACAGGTCGGATTGAAATCCATTCCGATCCCTGCAGCCTTGCACCAGTCGATCCAGCCCTGAAAATGTTTTACTTCGATCTGATCGCGGTCGATCTTCTCACCGCCAAATTCACCGTAAATGGCGTGCAGGTTCAAACGCTGTTTACCAGGCAACAACGACATGACCTTCTCAAGATCAGCACGCATTTCCGCGATATTACGAGACTTGCCCGGATAGTTTCCGGTAGCCTGGATGCCGCCGCCCGACAGTGACGAGTCGGCAGTTTCAAATCCTCCCACATCGTCGGTCTGCCAGCAATGCAGGGAGATAACGACCTGTTCCATCTTTTTCAATACAGCAGCGGTATCCACTCCTATTGCCGCATATTGTTCCTTAGCCAGTTGATAGGCTTTTTCAATCATTTCTTCCTTCATGTTGTATTATTTTAAAGTCTTTGCGCCTTTCCTTTCAGTTTGCAGGATATTGGAACCGGTATTTCCCGGAGCCAAGTTGCAGGGAAACATCTTTCTCCGTCTGACTTAATTTCCCGCTCATTTTCTGGTCCAACGGGTTGGAATTCAATGTGACCCGTCCCGATTCAGCCCCAGGCAAAGTGATGGTTGCCGTCGTATTGGCAGGAATGACAACCTCGTAAATCAGGTCATCACCTTCGGTTTTCCAGTCAGACCTGATCTCCCCATACATCGATTGGAATGACGTATTGGCAAAGGTTAAGCCCCCTCCGGGATGCGGACTGAGCAAAAAATGCTGATAGCCGGGTTTTTCAGGATCGATCCGGATCCCTCCGACATAGCCGTATAACCACTCACCGATCGCCCCGTACGCATAATGATTAAAGCTGTTCATGCCGACATCCTGAAAACTGCCGTCCGGCTTTTGTCCGTCCCATCGTTCCCAGATTGTCGTCGCCCCCTGTGTGACCGGGTACAGCCATGACGGGTATTTTTTTCGTGTCAGCAACATAAAAGCCAGGTCTTCATACCCGTGCGATGACAGGGTTTCACAGAGCAAGGGTGTTCCGACAAAACCTGTCGTGAGATGTCCGAATTTCCTGACGTCACCGGCCAAATAAGCTGCAGCTTTGCTTGCCAGTTCATCCGGCAACAGATCGAAGGCAAGAGCCAGTGTATAGGCAGTCTGAGTATGCGACACCAGTCGTCCGTTCGCGGTCACAAACTCGGCATTGAATGCTTTTTTGATCTTTTCTGCCAGCGAGGCATAGGCCTGTGCGTCAGAATCATTTCCTGTAATACCGGCAATCCTGCTCAGTAATTTCGAAGAATAGCAGTAATAAGCTGTTGCGATCAGATCTTTTTCGGTCGTGGCACCCGGATAGTCGGACCGGGTCGTGGCAAAAGCCAGCCAGTCACCAAAATGGGAATCACCGGTCCAAAGATAATCCTCTCCTGCCCTGTTTTTCATGTATTCGACCCACGCCTTCATACTTGGATACTGTTCTTCCAGGATCCGCCGGTCGTTATACACCTGATAGACCGTCCAGGGAACAATGAGAGAAGCATCAGCCCATGCGGTGGAACCTCCTCCTCCTTTTAGAACATCGGGAATGACATGCGGCACTTTCCCGTCGGGAAGCTGATCAGCGGCAACATCTTTGAGCCATTTGGTATAAAAGGCCGCCACGTCAAAATTGAAAGCTGCCGTCATGGCGAAAACCTGCGCGTCGCCCGTCCAGCCGAGCCGTTCATCACGCTGCGGGCAGTCGGTCGGCACATCCAGAAAATTTCCTCGTTGCCCCCACTGGATGTTGTGCTGTAACTGGTTGATCAATGAATCGGAACAGCTAAATGTTCCCCGTTCTGCCATCTCCGAGTGGATGACCACACCGGTGATCTGATCGGTCGACAGGGTGCCCGGAAAGCCTTCGATCTTCACAAAACGAAATCCGTGAAAAGTAAAAAAGGGTTCATAGACTTCTTCCCCTTCTCCTTTCAACGTATAGGTATCTGTAGCTTTAGCGGCCCGTAAATTGTCGGTATAGAAATTACCTTCCTTATCCAGCACCTCGGCAAACTTCAGGATAACCGTTTTCCCTTTCTGCCCGCTCACTGTTAAACGTACCCAGCCAACCATATTCTGGCCCATATCAAAAACAGTTTCTCCTTTGGGTGTAGTGAGCAGCTTAACGGGTTTGATCTCCCGGATAGCTTTTACCGGTACTCCCTGGGGTGCGGTCAGCATATTTTTGGGAATCTGGGGCGTACTTACCGCTACCCATTTCCCGTCCGAAAAACCAACCTTGTTCCAGCCGGGCATCTCCAGGTTGGCGTCGTAGCTCTCACCGTGATAGATGTCGGACGACAGGATCGGCCCGGTGCTTGTTTTCCAGTTACTGTCCGATATCACCAATTCGGTCGTGCCGTCTGTATACGTAATTTGCATCTGCATCAGGAATGAAGGTTTGTCGCCATAGTAGCCTTTGCCCCCGTTCCAGCCAATATTCCCGCAAAACCAGCCGTTACCGACAATGGCTCCGACCGCATTTCTCTCGCCAAGCAGCGATGTCACGTCATACGTCTGGTACTGAAGCCGCTTGTTGAAGCTGGTCCAGCCGGGAGTAAACAAGTCGTCGCTCACCTTCTTTCCGTTCAGGAACAACTGGTACAAGCCCTGTGCGGTGACATACACGCGGGCCGATCTGACCTTTCCCGAAAGCTCGAATTCCTTTCTGAAAAAAGGACAGGGTCGCAAATAACTTTCTTTGATTTCAGGTTCGGAAGAAATCCAGGAAGCTTTCCAGTCGGAAGGGTCAAGTAGCCCCATCTCCCAGAAAGCAGGTTCACTCCAGTCACTGACTTTATTGTTGTTATCCCAGATCCGTACCTGCCAGTATACCCGTTGAGCCGGTTTCAGCGCAGGGCCTTCATAGTTAATGTTCACCGAACGGGCTTCCTGTACTTTGCCGGATGACCAGATCAGACCGCTCTTTTTCTTCAGGTCGTCAACCGATCCGGCAGTCCGGATCTCGTAGGCCGTTTGCGCGGCATTTTCTCCGGAAGACATCATCTGCCAGCT
>CAZOYZ010000070.1:6484-12170 GCA_964584045.1 uncultured Prolixibacteraceae bacterium
TTTACGACCATTCATTCCATATAAAAAACCTCTTCCAAAGGAATACATACCGGTGATTTATCGGGGTTGGTCTTCATAATATCAGACATGAAAGCCCACCATTTCTGTTGGGTCTCCTCTTGCCCCAGGTCTTGCGAACCACTCGTGCCGCTTACCTTATGAAAAGCAAAAAGCGTATTGGTCTCTTCATCAAGGAAAATAGAATATTCGCTGATCCCGGCATCCTTCAGCAGTTTCCTCAGCTCCGGCCAAATTTCATCATGCCGCTTTTTGTAAGCAGCTTTTTGTCCCTCATTGAGGTACATCTTAAATGCTTTACGAATCATAACAGTTGACAGTTTACAGTTTAGAGAGTTTTCAGTTCTTCGTTCTTACTCATTACTCGTTACTCGCTACTCACGACTCCTTTTTTTACTTACGACTTACGACAATGATCTAAAACATCGAATTTCCGATACCAACAAGGAACACCGACAACAGGATGACCGTAATTCCGAGCGTGATCGTTCGTTTGGTCTTTGCGGATGTCCCGGTCCATTCCTTTCTGACAATCCCCCACATGTTTGCAGTGAGGATAATCGTCGACATATGAAGGATCCAGGAACTGGCTCCGTTCCCCAGTTTGCTTTCACCCATCCCGTAAAAAAAGAACTGCAGGAACCATGTTGTTCCGGCAAGTGCCGAAAACAGGACATTTTTCGCAATCGGGGAAGAACTGTCCACAAAATCCGTATAAGTTTTATTTTTCAGGCTCAGGATCGTACACCAGATCAGGTTGGTGGTAAGACCGCCCCATAGAATGACCACATAAGCGACATTATTTTGAAAAAGAGGATTATACCCCTGGGCAACAGCGACATCCGCCATCGGTTTACCGGCCTCGATACCAAAATTCATAAATGAGCTGAGTATTCCTGAAATCGTGGCAATAATCAGCCCTTTGACCAGGCTAAATTCAGCGACGCTCTTTCTGCTTTCTTCTTCCGAGATCTCCCCTTCTTTCATCATCCCGGCCCATCCTGATATGGCAATACCTGTGAGACAAACCAGCACCCCCAGTAACACGAGCTGTCCGCCGGTCGATCCAAGCATGTCGGTAAACGAAATTTTACCTGCTGCCGGATTAATTGAATAATAGATCGAAGGAACCAACGCGCCAAACGCCGCACAAAATCCAAGGGTCACGGAGTTGCCGAGTGACATACCTAAATACCTTACTCCCAAACCATACGTCAATCCGCCGATGCCCCACAAGAGCCCCATCAAAAATGTGAAAGAGAGCACGGTGGAGGATGCGGAACCGATAATGGCGGCAAAATTCGGGACAGTCAGGTATGCAGCCACGGGAGGAACGATCAGCCAGGAGAACAGACCACCAACGATCCAGTAACTCTCCCATGCCCATTTTTTGACCTTGTTAAAGGGCATATAAAAACTTCCCGAAGCAAATCCTCCGATCGAATGAAAGATGATTCCTAAAATAGTTTGCATAGCTTAATTTGGTTTAATCAGGTTATTGTTTGACAATTTAATACTTTTGGATGGATTTTATTTTATAAGTTTGAATCAAAAATAAGTTGATTATAAGCTTTTATCAATGCACTTTTTGATACATTATTTGCACTTTCTGGCATAAATCGAAATGAACGATTATCTAAAATATCTGACGCCCGGCGAGCGGGACAAAGCGTGGGGGATCTTCCTGAACGTGGCGGGTAGCGCGCGGATCGCACCCAATTCGGCATATCCTCCGCTGCAACATCCTTCAGGGTACTATTTTAACTGGGAACAGGGTCGGATCCTGAAAGAGTATCAGATCAACTATATCACCGACGGAAAAGGAGTGATGGAAAGCGAAAATAACCAATACCAACTCAGGCCGGGCAGCCTTCTTCTCATACGTCCGGGGGTATGGCACCGCTATAAGCCCTTACGGTATACCGGGTGGAAAGAACAATACATCGGTTTTAACGGAGCCATTGCCGCCCAGTTTTTCTCCCATTCTTTTTTCTTTCCGAATCAACCGGTGGTGCATATCGGGATCCGGGAAGAGATCCTGGATACCTATTTAAAGATTTTCGATCTGGTTAAAGAGGAGAAGCCAGGCTTTCAGCAAATAGCTTCCGGACTGGTCATTAAATTGCTTGGCTATATTTTTTCGTTTGAAACGCAAAAGGGATTTACCGGTAAGCATGTTGCGGCCATCATTGATGACGCCAGATTCAAAATGCGCGAAAGCGTCGGGCAGATGCTCGATATGGAGAAGCTGGCACAGGATTATTTAATAGGATATTCTTACTTCCGGAAAATGTTTAAAAGTTATACCGGCATGGCTCCGCACCAATATCATCTGGAACTGAAGATCATGCGCGCAAAGGAGTTACTGCTCTCTACCAACAAAAGCATTAAGGAGATCAGCTTTGAACTTGGTTTCCAGTCCATCCACTACTTCAGCCGCATTTTTAAACATAAAACCGGTATAAATCCATCCGGATTTCGCAGGTAAACCGGTACAGCAAACCGCTTCTTCCTTCTTGTGTCTTGATACTTCTATCTTGATACTTGTGTCTTGTGTCTTGTGTCTGATTTATTACGACTTCTTCATAAAATCGGAGAATGCATGATAAGCTCCGCCGGTCTTTTGGGCCTCGCGGAAGTCATGTTGCTGTTGCTGCCATTGCACGGCCATATCAGACAATACCGGATCGGCATGTTTGAAGAACATCTTGTATGACGTACAAAAACGGGGTTTCCGGCGATCCTGCGGATCTTTGATCCGGTCTTTGGTACAGCCGCCGTAACACCGGGTCAGCCAGGAACACTGACGGCATTCACGCGGTAATTCAGCCTTAGCCTGTCCGAAAATAGTCTGCTTCTTCGAATTAAGCATATTGATGATCCTGTCGGTCATTACGTTGCCAAGTTTCCATTTCGGATCAACAAAAAAATCGCAACTATAAACATTCCCGTTGTGCTCAACGACCACGTAAGGGCCACATTCCTTCATCATGGTACATTCAGGAGCCTGCATACCCACATAGCTGTAAAATACCGATTCGAAATGGCGGACAGATGTGGTCGGTTGTCCGTCTTTGAAGTCAGCCAGCCACAAGTCAAACAACCTGGTAAGAAATGTCCCGTAGTCTCCGGCCTGCACGGAAAAATCAGCAGCTTTTGAAAGATCATTCTTATCGGTTTCCACGATGGGAATAAATTGCATGAACGTTAATCCAAGATCTTTGTAATAATTGTATAATTCTTCAGGATATTTTACGGAGTGGCTGGTCACGCAACACATGGCATTTGCAGCAACCCCTTCATCGAGAAGCATTTTGGCATGGTCTTCCACACGCTGATGGGTACCCTTCCCTGCCCTGTCAAGGCGGTAATGGTCATGAATAAAAGCAGGGCCGTCCAGGGAAATCCCGACCAGCCACTCATATTTTTTTAAAAACTTTGCCCAATCACGATCCAGTAGTATTCCATTGGTCTGCAAACCATTTCCGACTATTTGCCCATGCCCGTACTTCATCTCCAGCTCGATGGCCCGCTGATAAAAATCAAGGCCCATCAACGTAGGTTCACCGCCTTGCCAGGCCAGAGAAACATGGTCACCCGACTGTTGCATCACCTGCCTGATGGTTTCTTCCTGTACTTCAGGACTCATCCTGCGTATTTTCGCCTGCTGAAACAAAACTGATTTCTCCAGGTAAAAACAATACGTACAGTTTAAATTACAATCGGGGCCTGACGGCTTGATCAGCACCGAATTCAATGGTTTAAATTTATTTGCCATACACCAGAATATCTCCTTCCAGGAGCACAAACTTAACAAAAATCTGCATAAATCGCACGCGTTGTTTAAGTACAGGAAAAATTCCGACAGAGATGAAAGCTGTCCTCAATCCATTAAAATACCTGCTTTGCGGCATAGACCGGATCATTTCCGGATTTTCGTTTGTATCTTGGTCTTATAAGAGAAAAAATTTAAACAAATAAACGAAAATGAGACGAGCGATCATTGCGACAGGCATTGGCCTGCTCACAGGGATGAGCAGCCTGTTTGCCCAAATCAGCGTTAAAAAAGGAGAGGGCGGACTTTGGATCATGGAGGGGCAAAATAAAATTGCTTTTTACCAAAAAGAAGAAGCCGGCATGAACATGGAAAGCAAAAGAACGAATTATCTTCATCCGCTTTATCTTCCCGACGGGACAGTCATTACAGAAAATGCACCAGCCGATCATCCCCATCACCGGGGTATATTCTGGGCGTGGCATCAGATCCTGGTCGATGGCAAGTCGGTCGGCGACAGCTGGACACTGGAAGGCATAATGACCGACGTCAAAGATGTTGAATTCAAAAGGGCGGAACAGGATAACGGCATCTTGACAACCACGGCATTGTGGCGATCGTCTCTATGGAAAAACGGCAATGAAGCTTTGCTCAAAGAAACAACAACCTATACTTTTTATCCTCAGAATGGCAATTACCGGCGGATCAGGATCGATATTGCTCTGAATTCACTGGTCGACCACCTGCAACTGGGAGGTTCCGACGATGAGAAGGGTTACGGCGGATTTTCCGTAAGGATGAGATTACCGGACGACATCACATTCACGGGAGAAAATGGAAAAACAGAACCACAAAATACGGCTGTCGAAGCCGGTAACTACATGAACATGGCCGGATCGGTTGGAAGAAACGGAAGTCACGGAGGGATTTTTATCTATGCCCATCCTCAAAACCAGTCATCACCGCAAACCTGGATCCTGCGAAATAAAGCCAGTATGCAAAATGCCGTGTTCCCGGGGCGAAATCCGGTTGAACTGCAAAAGAATGTTCCCCTTCAACTCAGCTATACGCTCATCGCTTACAACGGTGAGATCAATATCGGGAAGATCATAAAAGATCTCGAAAATGCGGACGGCAAACCGTAAGTCAGTCATAGTTGTGCCTTATCTCTGCCCGGCAGGAGCAAACCGGTTTTACAGGAATGAGTCATAATGAATATATGTTTTGTAAGATTGTTTTATAACATCAAGAAAAGATGATATTATAAAACATTTTTCTTGGTCGTCATGCATTGTGAATCGTAGATTTGTCTAATGATTAAAAGGTGTGAAACGAGCAATCAGAGGCAAAAAATACATCTATGAAAGACTTTTTTAACAACTATACCAAAAATGGGGCCGGCAGATGGCACGACAGGTACCCGGGACCGGTGATCACGATATCGAGAGAGTGCGGCTGTTCGGCAAAGCGAATAGCGACCAAACTATCCAAGATCCTGACCGGTTACAGCTACCTTTCCGAGACCAAGACCGATGTGGAATGGAAATGGGTAAGCAAGGAAATTATCGAAGAAGCCGCGTTGGAACTTGAAATGGAACCTGCACAGGTCAAGCATGTCTTTCTGTCTGAGGCAAAAATAAACCTCAGCGATGTTGCCTCTGCGTTCTCGACGGAAAAGGTGTACGATGCAGACGATCAGAACGTCATTGATTCGGTCAGGAACGTCATTCACCGGCTGGCCGAAGAAGGGAACTATATTATTGTAGGGCGCGCGGCCAGTGTCATTGCGCAGGACATTCCCCGTAAATTAAGCATCAAATTGCAGGCGCCGCTGGAATGGCGGATAAACAGGATCATGCAGATCAGCAACATGTCGCACGCCGAAGCTCAGGA
>CAZOYZ010000070.1:12270-15371 GCA_964584045.1 uncultured Prolixibacteraceae bacterium
TGTTTGAAAAAACGTGTAAATGTGTTAAACAATAATTCATATTTCCTGCTTGCGCAGGAATGACCGATTTATTCAGAAACAACTTCAAAACCAAACTCAACGGTAACTTCCCGGTGAAGCTTGATCCTGGCAGTATAGGTTCCTACTTCCTTGATGCTGTCTTCCGAAATTTTAATTTGTTTGCGGTCTATCTCAAAACCCAGTTTATTAATTGCTTCTGCGAGCTGAATGGTATTGACGGAACCAAAAATTTTACCGGACGAGCTTGTTTTGGCTCCGATCGTTACGGTCTTACCTTCAAGCCGGGCAGCAAGTGCCTGTGCTTCAGCTTTCAGCTTGGCCTCCTTGTGAGCGCGTTGCTTAATATTCTCGGCCAAAACCTTTTTGGACGTCTCATTGGCCACGATAGCCATTTTCTTGGGGATCAAATAATTACGGCCATAACCATCCCGAACGTTCACAATTTCGTCCTTACTCCCCAGATTTTGAATATCCTGTAATAAAATAATTTCCATTTCTCTGCATTTTTTTATTTCAACATATCGGCTACGAAGGGCAGCAGGGCCAAATGACGCGCTCTTTTTACTGCTTTTGCGACTTTACGCTGATACTTCAATGAAGTACCGGTAATCCGTCTCGGAAGAATACGTCCCTGTTCGTTGAGGAACTTTTTCAGGAATTCAGGATCTTTATAATCCACATACTTGATTTTGTTCTTTTTGAAACGGCAGTATTTCTTTTTCTTGATTTCTACTGACGGGGGGGTCAGGTATCTGATTTCACCTTGATTGTTTGCCATAATTAGTTCTCCTTTTCTGATTTTGCTTTCATTCTTCTTTTTTCACTGTACTCGATCGCATATTTATCCAGTTTAAACGTCAGAAAGCGGATAATACGCTCGTCACGCCTATACTGGATTTCCAGTGTCTGGACAAACTCGGGCTCGGCCTTGAATTCAAACAAATGGTAAAAGCCCGTGCTTTTTTTCTGAATGGGATAAGCTAATTTACGCAGTCCCCAGTCCTCATCATTGACGATCTCTCCCCCGTTCTGGGTGATGATGTCCCTGAATTTACTTACCGCTTCCTTTATCTGAACGTCAGATAAAACGGGAGTTGCAATGAAAACGGTTTCATACTGGTTTTTCATAAAACATCTAATTGATTAAATATTAAACCTTACTTTTTAAGTGGCGCAAAATTAGGAATTTTTTATTCTTTGTCAAAACGATTGAAACTTATTCTTTGCGATTTCTTCCCGGCGAACGCAAAAATCAGGAATGACACCTACATTTTGCAGGTGATCAGCATAATTGCCTGCTTTCCGGTAACCTTTCTTACCATTTCCTTAAATTACAGTCGGGGAAGATGAATTCGGCGGCGTTACAAATATGTTTTTCTAAATTTGATGCGTTAAATCCTGCATCCTGACACCCGTGTCCGATGCCAAAATAGAAAGAATGAAGCTGGAAATAAATGCTCGTGTGAAAGGACTGATATTTGATCTGGATGGCACACTGTCTGATTCGCTGCCCGTTCATTTGGCAACATGGGATAAGGTTTGTGCATACTATAACTGCCATTTCGATCCGGAGATCATGGTGGAAATGACTGGTGCACCGACCATCGATTTCGCCCGCAGGGTGGTTGCTGAGAATCATCTGCAGGATGTGGATCCCGAAGAAATGGTCAAAATGAAACAACACATATTCTGGGACAGCGCTCATCTGCTTAAGCCCGTTCCGGTCGTGGTAAACCTCGTTTACAAATACTATCGCATTTTACCCATGGCGGTAGGTACGGGAGCCAGCAGGCGCAGCGCAATGATTCAACTTGATCAACTGAAACTGACGCCTTATTTTGAAGCCGTCGTTACGGCCGACGATGTCACCGAGCACAAACCCAAACCTCAAACCTTTTTAAAATGCGCCGAATTAATGGGAGTTGCGCCTGCCGACTGCCACGTCTTTGAAGACGGCATTTTAGGCATGAGGGCAGCCATAGCCGCAGGCATGCCCGTTACTGACGTCAAACCTTTTATTGAAGTCGTAAGTCATTAGACGCAAAACGCAAGACACAAGACACAAGTATCAAGACACAAGACTGAAGTACCAGGTATCAGTATCAAAACACAAACTGAAGGAGCCGTGAACCATGAGCCGCTGAAAGCCTGAGTTGCAGTCAGCAGTTTACAGCGTGCTACACTTCCTCCTTCAAATACCGATCCAACTCCGCCGCTATTCTGCCTGCATCGATCGTTTTTCCAATAAAAACAAGCGTATTGACCTTCTCCTCGCCGGGAGTCACCAGTGAACCCTCCACGTAGGAAACGGCTCCGCCGACAGCCTGAACGATCACTCTTCCGGCACTGTCCTCAGGGTAAAGAATCCCCTTGATCCTGTATATTTCACGCTGGTTGATCGCCGCAAAATAATTGAACCAGTACTGAAAACGCTCCATGTTGACCATACCTTTAAACCGGTGGGTGAACGTGGAATATTTTTTTGATTCGATAAGAGGAAACAAGACCGGCCTGGCCAGCTTTTTTTCCGTCCATCCCTGTACTTCTTCGGCGAATATTTCCAGTTGGAACCCGTCAATTTTTCCAAATTCAGCACGCTGCACATTTGAAGAAGAATTAAAGGCCGTCAAAATCTTTTCCAATTCAGCCAGCCGCACTTCATCGGCTTCCTGGAATTTACTGATCACTAACAGATCGCTCAGGATGATCTGCAGTTGCTGCTCTTTCCCTTTAAGCTGCTCCTCAAAATTGAGGGCATCGACAAGGCAAATGCTTCCCTGAAAGATAAAACGTTCCTTAAGCTCATTTTCCGTAAAAAAAGGCCGAATGATATTGGCAAGATCCGCGACACCGGTAGTTTCGATCAGCAGGTAATCGATCTCTCCGGTCTGTTTGGCAAGATCCGTCAACGTAAGGGAAAATTCATTCGAAATACTGCAGCAAATACAGCCGTTACTCAGGTCGTAGATGTTCTCGCTGCGCATCCCCACGATCAGATCCCGGTCGATTGAAACAGCACCGAATTCATTTTCCACCAATGCCAGTTTCAGGTGCCGGTGCGTCCGGATCACGCTATTCAG
>CAZOYZ010000071.1:0-13739 GCA_964584045.1 uncultured Prolixibacteraceae bacterium
GGTAATTGGTCCATTTACCTTGCGGGGAGCGAACCCTTAAAACAAATTGCGGCTTATCCACCAGGTCAACACTGTTTTTGGTGACAAGCCACAAAGTCCCGTCTGCCGTTAAGGCCGTGTTTAAATGATCGTCTGCCGTTTTGTTACCTACGTCAATCGTTGTTATCTCTTCCCATTTTTCATTCGGCTGATCATCCTGATGAATTCTTATCCTGACTGCCTCGTGTACCTGATCCGACCACATTACCCCGACTCCTCCCGGTATGACGGCAATGGTACAAATATCATCTTCGCTGACGCCTTCGTTCAGAATGTGAGGGCCCTCCCACTTTCCATGTCCATCCGGTGAATTCCATACACAGATTTTATCTCCTGCATCGGCAGCCACCCACCAATGACCAGTATGATCCCGAACGATCGTGGCCGTTTCGGTATCATCCTTTTCAGACGGTGGAACTAACGTCGTTAACCGCTCGCAGACCCATTTTTCCCCGGATTCATTTTTGCATCTCTCCACTCGAAAAACCACGAGCGAATCCTTACCTGCTCCCACAGCAGTGATCCTGTTTTCATCTGCCCAAACATCAGCACGACCCGGGATTCCGTGCAAGGCCAGATTAATTTCCGAATGTTCCACCCATCCATGATCAGTACGTTGCCACAGGGAAGGACCGGACAATTTGGGGAGTAAAGCCCACCAGCAATTATTCATGTACCACAACTTCGATTGCGGCTTATCGGCTGTGGGAAAGGGATAGTCGACCCGGAAAACCGGCTTGCTTGCCGGACGAAAATCAGCATTGCCTTTTTCCTGGGCAAATAATAAATATTGAACAAAAGTCAATGCGAGTAAGAAATTGATTGTTTTCATTTTTTCATTCTTGTTTCTCACCTCTGAAATCCATATGGATCTTAAAATAATGTTCTTTTACCTCCGGAACGATGGGCGTTTGATATACAACCTCTCCGCTTATTGTATTATAGGTGATGGCCTGTATTTTATTCTGATGCGGAAAGAAACGGTAAATCCGGATTGCCCCACCTACTGCACTGTAATCGCTTAACAAGGAATGAACTAATCTCCGATTTGGTTAGTACTTGGGTTACCCCCTATATACCTTTACAAGATAATCATTAACCTGTCAATTACAAACTTTTTAAAGAACTTTTTATCCTAAAATATCAATAAAATCAAGCATTCCAGAAGATTTTCTTAACTAAACGACATTGAGTTGTAATTGCTGAAGTGACTTACTTTGTTGGGATAACAAGTTCCTTTTCGGTTTTCCCGGGGAAGGAAACGATGATCTGATCGTCCGTCAGCCGGACCAACCGCCAGTTCCTGGTATCCCTGGCAAATGCGCCGGTTTGTACCTGCGTAATAGCGTGGCCTCCCTTCACCTGAAAAACGGTGATGTCGTTCTGATGATTGTGTCCGGCGAAAATCAGTTTGACGGACGGCGTCCTGGACAGCACACGATACAATTCACACGAAGGCTCAGTACCGGGATCGTTTGAATGGAGCGGGACGTGCATGAAAATAATCTCGGTGTCGTCGCCGGACTGTTGCAACTGGGCTTCCAGCCAATGTAACTGAGCTTTGTCAACGTACGGCATTTGCATGTTATCATCCGGGGAGAAGGCGACGTATCCATTGTCGAGGAACAGAAAACGAAAGGTTGTTTGTCCCACTTGTACCACCTTGCTGTAATAGGTTCCGTCCTTAAAACAGGAGATATTCCGGATCCAGACAGCACGGGCTTCGCCAGCTTCGGTTTTGACCGATGCAAGGGAAATATCTCCCCGGTAGCTCGCAAGTTCATGATTCCCAAGTGTCAGCAAGAAGGGCACGGTACATTCGTCTGTCACGCGGCTGAACTGCTCAACCTGAAATCCCACCATCTCACCGCCGGGAATCTCACCTTTGAAAAAATCGATCAGATCGCCGGTGGCAATCACCATGTTGCTGTTTGTTTTCAGAGGCATAGTTTGCAGAAACTGTTTCAACGGTTCAACACCCTGTCCGTAATGCCCCCGACGTTGAGCCAGACTTTTTTGATAAATATCCAGATTGAAAATCGTATGCAGGTCGGTGACGTGCAAAAATGAAAGGGTATCCGGCTGTGCCGCTAATTTTGTTGTACCCAGACTTAAAAAAGCGAAGCTAAATAGCGCAATTCGGAGAAAATAGTTTTTCATTTTGTCGTTTTTTGATTATAAATCTTTTTTCCAATTATACCGGTAATATCATTTTTCGCGTCGGCCATTTCCGTCATGTGAGTTCTGCTTCATCCTGGTCGTGCAAGTGTTTGCATAATCCTGCCTGAATGCCAATGTAAAGCACCGGCGCGGCAAAAAAGGTCAGCGATATCAGTGACGCATATATCAACGCATTACGCTTCTGATATTTCATATCAAGGCGATCGTCAGAAGCTGTTCCGGGAGGAAGCTTCCTCCTCCCGAATCTACCAGGGGATTCAGCCATGGGAGCGTCGTTAGCTTAGTCGTTTAAAGCCGGAATGACAAACAGGGCCCTTAAGATATTTCTCAGGGGTCCCGTCCTTTAGTGATTTTTTAATAAAACCAAAGGTGTCATCAACAGCCTTAAGGTATTTTTCCACATGCTCCTGTTTATGTGCATAACTTGAATAAAAGGAGGTTGTTGCCAGAAATCCTTTCGAAAGCATTTCCTGGGTGAAAAGTGTTTTCAGTATCAGTGGAAAATCCATGAAATCAAAATGACTTAAAGGGTAAATACTGCCCACATGGATGTTTAAGTCATGTTTTTTGGCCAGAGCTGTCCAACCATCCTGCACGTTCTTCCCGGTTTCCATAAGGTGGAGATGAACCTTGAGGTCTTTCATCTTCCGGATGGTTGCCAACGCCGCAACGGGCCCTATTCTTTCTGTCCAGTAGGTGCTGCTGATGAAAGAATCCTGCGCGGCATCCATGAATTTTTTCTTGCCAAGTACGATTCCCATCGGATATCCATTACTGACTCCTTTGGCAAAAACTGCAAGATCAGGTTCCAGGCCGATAATCAGATGTGCTCCGCCGCAGTTCATTCTAAAACCACTTGAAACTTCATCAACGATCAAGGGAATTCCTAAACGATTGGTTTCGGCCATGACGGTGTCAAAAAAGCGCTTTTGGGGTTCAATGTTCCGGATCGCTTCCAGAACCACCCCGCCAACCTGATCTCCGTATTTTTCAATCAGTTCTAAAAATTCTTTCTCATGATTATAAAAGTAAGGATAAGAGGTACCCCTCAGGCTTCTGGGGACTCCGGCTGGTTTGAGTCCGGGCAATAACTGTCCGTCTAACGCGTCGTCGCTTGACAGATTTGCCGACAGGTACCAATCGTGCCAGCCATGATAGCCGCTAAAAAGAATAATGTCTTTTTTGGTCGAAGCTCTTGCAATTCTGATTGCGACGGCCATTGCATCACCTCCTCCCCGGGTATAACGAACCATTTCTGCCCACGGATGAAGATCAATTAACAGGTTGGCGAGTTCGACTTCTTCGGGGGCATTTAAAGTGCACATGTTCCCGTTCTCTATCGCTTCCCGCACAGCCTTATTGACATCGTCGTCGGCATAACCAAGTGTACATGCTCCAATGCCCATGAAGCTCGTATCGATGTATTGATGACCATCCAAATCCCAGACCTCGCATCCTTTTGCTTTCTTGTAGTAAGCCGGCCAATATTCCGGTAAAAATTGTTCAGGCCTTTTGGAGAGTAACTGTACTCCGCCAGGAATAATTTTCTTTGCTTCTTTGTATAGTTCTTGACCTTTAGGCATATCGATCCTATTTTAATGATGTGAATTTTCTGTTGTTGCTTAGAAGGATTCCAGAGAACCCGATGCTGGTACGGTGATCTTCGGCATCATCGTAAGCAAGTGTTTCAAACGCTGGTTTTTAAGCCAAACACATTCCGGGCATTGCGATAGAAAATATCTGCCACCTGGTCCTGTGAAAGATTCGCCAACTGCGCAGCGTGTTTCATCGCCAGCAATTGATCATAGATCGCAAGGATCGAGCGGGCATCCGTATGAATATTCTTCTTCCCGGCGAATTCAGGAGCTTCCATCTGATACCAGAATCTTCCCATGGATACGTATTTGCCATGAAAGGCATTCGCAAAAAGATTGTCGGAACCGTAAAAAATTCTTTGATGATCTTCTTTGCTGAACAACGTGTAATGCGCCATGACATCGGAAACCGCGGAGGTGTCGTACCAGATATTCGGCATTTGACGTAGCCGGTCAACTGCTTTTTGGATTGGCCAGTATGTAAAACTGCGGGCGCAATGTGCAAGGATCCATTTTATTTTTGGGTACCTGCGTGTCGTATATTCCTCAAGGTCTTCCAGATTTTGTTCATCTGCACAGCAATGGTGGCGCGAAAGATGCATCGTCACCCACAGTCCAAGTTCATTTGCCAACTCCATTTGTGGATGAGTGAGAAAATCCTGTATCCGGCATTGGCTTGGATCACCTGTAACGGAGTACTGCAAATAAGGTTTTAAACCAATAAATCCGTGATGCAGGATATCGTGACGAATGTCATCGACGCGGCATTGAGGTGTCACAAGCCGGTTCATCCTGGAACCTGGTCTTTCTTTCAACTCTGCAGCGATAAAGGCATTATGCGCTTGCACATCCATCCCCGGACAAGGAGTTCCCAGTACCAGGTACTCGATCTGACGCCCCGGGAATATGCGGTTGTTCCATGCATCCGAAACCTGTAAGTCTGCGAAAACATACGCATTACGTTCCGGGTGGTTTAACGGCAAGAAATCGTCGTTCCAGAAATGTACGTGCGCGTCAAACAGCTGTTTGGGGACAAATTCATTCAAATCCTCTTCCCAGACAATTCGGTCCGCATCGTTGATGAAGATCTTCGGCTCGTCAAACGCCGATCCGGGCGACACACGACCCTTTGACAGGCCGGCGCCGGGAGCCCCGGCTCTCAAATGATCGGGTTCGTTGCTGCTTAAGCTGGTCGTTTTCATCCTGTCGTCTGATGCACAGGTGCCCAACGGTACACTTGCTGCAAGCCCGGCACCAACGACTGACGCCACGTTGATGAAATTTCTGCGATTCAATTTTCTTTTCATTTAGTTTGCCTCCTCAATTTTTCTACTGTTGACAGGTATCCGATCGATCATTCTATGGGTGATGGCATACCTGTAACGTGTATAGAATGATGTTCTTGAGATAGAGCCGAAGATAGACGGGCTTTCCATGCAGCGCTGAAAGATCTTCCTTCCCTTTCCATGTGAGGGTATAGTGATCGGAATCATTAGACAAAATCGGGTCGAAATCTTCCATCGAAAAGCCCGGGCAAGCATTTGCTGAATGATGGCCTGATGGAAGCTGAAGTAATTCCGCTTTTATCAGACTGGCCTGACCGGGTGCAGGATTCTGAACAGGTGAATTAAAATTGATGTTTATCGTATTCCCTTCCAGGATGAACTGTCTGGTAAGCAAAAACCCTCCTTCAGGGCCGGCCTGAAGCCCGATGAAACGGTTTTTTTTGAGGAAGGCGAGGCCGGTACCGCCAAACCTGGGTATATCCTTCTCTCCTTCCTGTCCGTAAAATCCCTGAGGTGTATTATCTCCGCTGTAATATACCCGAAAACGATCGTCATTCGTTAAAACGGAACTGATGTAGATCGAACCGGCGTCCCAATCTCCCGGAGCCCCATTCTCAATGAAAAGGGGACGATCCGGTAACCGTTCCCAGTCAAAGCCATCCCGGCTCCACATGAAATGAGTATGCCTGGGTAATGATATTGTCAGGTTATCCATAAGACTAAGAAATCCCAGGAACATATCTTCATGCTTGATGACTTTAACCTGGTCAATATCCATCTTGTTGCCAACCTGCGTCACTTTTGTGTCGTCAGTTTCATCCATGATGACAATGTTCCTGGGATAACTCCAGTCTTTCCAATTCTCTGTCAAAGTCACACTAACTCTGCGTTTATCGTTTCGATCTGCATAAAATCCATCTTCTCCGTTGATCAGGGCACGGGTCGCAGGCCTTCGATAAATCAGCCATCTGTTTTTCCCGTTATCTTTAACCAGTGAGTAAGAACCATCATTTGCCCCCCGGAATAATACCGGGTCTTTATCCAGCGTCCATTTTTTCCCATCCGGAGAATACATGCGCACAATGCACCTGTTGTTTTCACCGGGAGGGATCATTTTGACCAGGGCAATATAGCGTTTGGAAACGTCTTCCGCAGAAGTGTCCAAAAACACATGACTCAGGTGGGCTGTGCCTTTTTCTTTATGAATGACAATATTTGTTTTCATTCCCCTGTATGGGAAAAAACTGAGCCTGGGTTTTACCCAGGTAATACCGTCTTTGCTCTCGGCATAAAGTGTCGAATAATTATAACCAGTTTCAATCCCGGGCTCTCTGCGGTAGGTAAAATACCAACCTTTGTATATTTTTTCTTCCGGGTCAAAAACAATATGCCTTAATTTAACGCCACTCCAGTCAGATGAGCTTAATTCCCATGGCATATCATCGGCAATAGTCAAAGGATTGCCTGAATATTTCTCGATTAACCCCATCTTTCGTTTTAAGTTGTACTTATCTTCAACCAGGTAATCATCAAAAAGAAACTGAACCTTGTTGCCGATATGTAATGGCTCTCCCGAGAAATAGCTTTCGCGCCATGATTTAGCCAAATCATACATATTCTCATTTTCCGTTTTTTCCTTCTTTTGCGTAATATTGCCCTGCGCCCACCCAAAAAGGAATAGACATAGAAAAAGCAGCGTTGAGGAAATTCTTTTCTTCATAATGGGATATTTTGCCGGCAGGTCGCTGATGCGCGAACCACCATTTTGATACATACAAACCGAATTCAGTATTGTGTTCCACATTACTCCTTTGTTGCGGGCGCCCGGTCGACAAACATCTTCCCGTGACTTCTCTTTTTGATCAGAAACTCGTCCGGCAAATTCCCGGTGGCACCATACGTTTTAAATTTTATTTGTATAATTTTTTTATTCCAAATGGCTGCGTACCAACAATCATTTTTCCGCTGTTACCAAATAAAACAGCCCGTACATAATTAGATCCCTCTGGTAATCTGTCTAAAACCACCTGTTCTCCTCTGGATACCGTTTTTCCGCCTGATACCCATGCGATTGAATCCTGTCCCTCGGCTCGAATGCTAATTATTCCTCTGTTTGGTTGTACTTCAATGGATTTGATTTCGGGGACAGAAGAAGAGCTTCCGGTTTTTTCACCGACGGTCGATACAAAGAAGAGAAGACCTTGCTCTATGCCACGTCGGACCCAGTCTTCACTTAATTCCGGGAGTATAAACATATTCCAGTTACGGCCGAAGTGATTGATTGTATGCGTATCATCATTGGAAAATCCCCAAACAGGCCTTTCGGGCATCATATTTACCAACAAGGAATCCCAGATTTCAATACACCTGATTTCTCCGCCGTTATATAACTCCATTCCTTTGAGACAACTATACTTACGGTACAACCTAAGGTACCATTGTATTGAGAAATTATATCTGCCGGGGTGCATGAACATGGCAATCCCATTCTTTTCTGCAATGGCTTGTAAGGTTTCCTCTCCGGTAATTGTCAAATCGGAATGGTCGCTGAAATAACTTCCCATGTCGTGCTTACCCAATTCATCGTGACTTTTATTCAGTGTAATTTCATTCCCTTGAATGGAGACCATCCCCAGTGAAGATGGATCACGGTTTTCAAATATCAAGGCTTCAGGAGTTATGCCACGACTTTCATAACTGGGATTTTCGGGTTTTACACCGCTTAACGCGTATGCATTGCGAATACTGCAAAGCTGGCTGGGTTGCATCTCGGCAAACTTTTCCCAGGGATAACTTACATTGTTGTGATCGGTAATGGAAAGAATCGTGTAGTCGTTTTGATGGTATAAATCAACGACTGCCTGCGGGCTCATCGATCCATCGCTTATCGTACTATGTGTATGCAAGTTAGCCTTGTATTGCAGAAAACTACCCCAGTCAACATCCTGATATGGATTCCTAATTTCCCACTTAGGCTGGCACCCGAAGAAAACAAGGGCCACAAATGTCGGGAGAAATGATACTTGACGACAGAAATTGAAATCACCTTTCGGAGCGATTAGTGTATAGATACGCGAGTTTTTGTTCATTTTTTTCATCTTATATGGTACTGATCACAAAACGTACAGTACGTCGCTTTTTTTGTTGGGCCCAGTTGACTGAAGGAGTACCTGCTTTAGTTCTGCCCGTCCTCGACCTGAAAAGTATAAAGTGTGGTATTCCTTAAATAGAACCTGATGTACACCGACTTTCCCTTTAGTTCAGAAAGATCCGATTTTCCTTTCCAGGAGATGGTTTGGTGAAATGATTCGTTGACAGTGATCGGGTCACAGTCCTTCATGGAAAAACCAGGATAAGGTAGAGCCATGGTTTGGTCGACAGCCGGTTGAAGCAACTCTGCCCGAATTTGACTACCCAAAACAGGCGGAGGATTTTGAAGACCTGAACGGAAATTGATCCCTATTCTGTCTCCTTCGAGAATAAACTGGCGTGTCAGCAGGAAGCCTCCTTCGGGTCCTGCCTGTAACCCGATAAACCGGTCTTTCCCGATAAATGCAAGACCTGTCCCGCTAAATCTGCGGATGTTCGTTTCTCCCTCGCGCCCGTAAAAACCTTGCGGAGTATTTCCTCCGCTGTAATAGATTTTGATTTGTTGACCATCGGGGATGACGGAAATACTTCCAATTGAACCGGCATCCCATTCTCCGGGTTCACCATTTTCGATGAAGCAAGGTCGTTGAGAAAGTCTGTCCCAGTCAAATCCGTCTCTGCTCCACATCAGGTGGTTCCTTCTGGGGACGGAGATTGTTAAGTTATCCATCAGGTGCAGAAATCCGAAGTAGATTCCCTGGTACCTGGTTACCGTTGCCCAATCGATATCCATGTTATTCCCGACCTGTGTAATCGGCAAATCATCCAATTCGTCCAAAACAACGATATTACGCGGGTAAGTCCATTGCTTCATGTCCTTGCTTATCGCGAGTGAAACCCGCCGCTTGGTATTTCGGTCCATATAGAAACCGTCATCTTTATTGTTCACCAGAGCCTGTGTGGGCGGCCTGCGATAAAGCATCCAGATTGCCTTATCCGGATTGTAAACGACCGAATACGAACCATCGGATGCACCACGAAAAAGAACAGGTTCCGGCGCTAACGACCATCTTTTCCCGTCAGGAGAAACCATTCGGACCAGGCAACGGATACTGTCGCCGGGAGGTGTCATTTTCACGAGGGCAACAAACCGTTGCGAAGAATTTTCACTCAGGGTGTCCAGATAAATATCCTCGAGAAGAGCCGTTCCGTCATCCTTGTGTAAAACAAGATTTGTTTTCAAACCTTTGTACGGGAAGAAACCCAATTCCGGTTTTACCCAGTTAATCCCGTCTTTGCTCTCAGCATATAAGGTGGAATAATTGTGACCGGTTTCAATTCCTGGTTCTCTGCGATAGGTAAGGTACCATCCTTTAAACAGCTTTTCTGTCGGATCAAACAGGATATGGCGCAGGATGGTTCCGTTCCAGAAAGTGGAATTTAATTCCCATGGTTTGTCGGCATCAATCTTTATGGGATTTTCAGCATATTTTTCAACGGGTCCGATTACCCGCTTCAGTCCATACTTATCTTCAACGATGTAATCGTCGAAGATAAACTGGATATTCGTCTTGATGGTCAGGGGCGTACCTGTGTAATAGCTTTCTCGCCACGAAGTACGGTTATCTTGTCCGTAAATTAGAACGGGGAGCGCCAAACAGATGAGTTTACCAAGCAATTTCTTTTTCATTTTTTAAGGTCGCTTTGAATTTATGCCTAAAAGAAAAGTATACGGAAAAGGGCACGAAGAACGATCGTGTCTTTTAATTTTTCCGGCAATGGAAATAAAATCCATTGCCGGAAAGTACAGAATGTCCACGTATCGGCTAATATCCGGGATTTTGCTTCAGATTCGGATTGGCATCAATTTGTGGCTGGGGAATTGGAAATACCGAATGCTTTGGCAACTGCACTTCAAAATCAGGAAGATATGGCGGATTGAATTCCTTTAATTCTGCCCGCTTGAGCAATCCCCATCTTTTAAGATCGTACCACCGTATCCCTTCCGCGTAGAACTCGTGCCAGCGTTCGACAACAATGGCGTCGAAAAATTCGGCCTTTGAGAGTCCCGACAAAGGATCCAAACCCGCCCGATTTCTCACTTTATTGATTCCCTGGTAAGCTTCCTGATTAGGCCCGTTATTGGCCTCATTCACGGCTTCCGCATAGCTGAGCAACACATCCGCGTAGCGAATCAAAGGAAAATTTGTACTTTGGTTGTTGTGCGTATTTGGACCATTCACCGGGTCCAGGTACTTTTCGTGCATCACCCTGTCATTGACAGAATGTACTGCTCCCGTCTTTCTGTTTACATAAGCTCCGGTGTATACCAACGGGGTACCATACAGACTTTCTGTTACCCGTTTGTCACTGCTTTCAAAGGAATGATACAGTAAAAACGTCATGGGTAATTGTCCGTAACCTTTTCCGGCTCCTGTCGGCGGCGGGTTCAAATTAAACTCCGTGTATAATGAAGATACCACCGCAGAATTCGTTTCACATTGAAATGAGAAAATATCTTCCTTCTTGTTCTTGTTCGCGGGTAAGAACGCTTCATAGTATTTCTCCCATAAGTCATAGCCTTCATGGTCGATCACCTCCTTGAGTTTAGCCGCGGCATTTGAATAATCATTCGCCTCTTTCGCCTCGGAGTTTCCCTTTGCCAGATAGACGAATCCCAACAGCGCTTTGGCAGACCCTCTGCTCACTCGTCCCGGTTGCGCATGGGAGTCTTTCCAATTCGGGAGCATCTTTTCTGCGTCAGTTAAGTCTGAAATAATCTGCGAATAAAGCTCAGGAATCGTCGAATTGGAAGGAAATAGTTCTACTTCATTGAAGGTATTCAGGAGAGGAACAGGTCCAAAACTCATCATGTGCTTGAAATAGAACCATGCTCTTAAGAATAAGGCTTCGCCCGTTTTATAATCAATAAACTGTTTTTCGTTGGCGATCCCCAGGACTCCAACGGCGGGAAGATTATCCAAAACCATGTTGGCTCTGGCAATACCGGTCGTATATGCAAGCCATGCCGTGTTTATATCGCCATTCGTTGAATTGTACCCAAATATAGAAAGCTCCCAGCGACTCCCCGCAAAACCAGGAAACCACATTTCATCAGAGGGCATTCCATAGATCATTGCATAGTTTCTCCCGTTATATAAACCATTGCCGGCATTGTAGATTCCGTTAACAGCCTGTTCAAAACCAGCCGAATTCTGCAGTAATTTCTGGGGATCTGTGAAAGTCTTTATGTCTTCTTCCAGGTAACCGCTGCAACCCAGCAGGAATACTCCAAGAATGAATGTCAGGTAATATCTGCGTTTTTTCATGGTATCTCTTTTTTAAAAGATTATATTAAATCCTAATGTAAATGTTTTATAAGTCGGGTACCCGCCAAACTCAACATTGAAAATTCCCGGAGTACCTGACCAGGCGTCAATGTCCGGATTGTTCCCGGTGTAATTCGTTAACGTAAACAGGTTGGTCGCCGAGATATAAATATGCAGCTTTTCGATCGTTTTCAATTTTGACAGGATGCCGGACGGGAGCGAGTAGCCCAAAGAGACTTCCCGGAGACGAAGGTATGAGCCATCTTCAATCCACGTTCCGTCTGAAAAGTAGTAGCCCATGTTGGAATCAAGCCGGGGTACTTTGGCCGATGGATTCTCAGGTGTCCAGAGATCCTTGAATTTCTTTAATTTGTTATCACCGGGTCGAACATGAGATAACGTATGCCGACGGTCCGCGTTTAGGATATCATTGCCATAAATATAGTCAAAGAAGACAGATGCCTGGAATTGTTTAAAGGAAAATGTATTGTTCCAGCCGCCGAAAAACTTCGGCAACGCCTTTCCGATCACAACCCGGTCCAAATCGGTAATGTCATCATCATTATTCTGATCGACGTACCTGATTTCTCCTGGTCGTACGTTATTCCCATAAAGTTTCGGCAATTCGTCCAGTCCTTCAAGATCTGAAATTTGCCACAATCCGTTTTCTTTTAGTCCATAGAATGATCCAAGGGGTTGCCCTACTTTGATTTGCAGTGCACCTCCGTCTGGTATCTCTTTAATTATTTCGTCAACAGATCCGATGTTAGTCATATTTTGTTTCTGAAACGCGATGTTGAGATCGGAAACCCATCCGAACTTACCATCCGAAATCACCGCGTTGATGTTGACCTCGAGCCCTTTATTTTCCAGATTCCCCGTATTTCTCGTTACGCTCGAAACGCCACTTGTACTTGGAACAGGAACAGCGAGAAACAGGTTTGAGGTCTCTTTCTGATAATAGTCCATCACAATGGCCAATCTGCCTTTCAGGAATGATGCTTCCAGTCCAGCGTCAAACTGACTTACTTCTTCCCACCGCAAATCCGGTACGGCCAGGGATGATGGACGATATCCGATCACTTGTGAGCTATTGATATTGTATGCATTGAATGAGGATAGCCGGGCATGTGATGAATAGGCGCCTAATGCTTCACTTCCTGACAACCCGTAAGAAACTCTGACTTTTAGATTATGGAACAGTCCGAGGTCTTGAATGAATGGTTCCTCCGACAGTTTCCACGCAATAGCCGCGGAGGGAAAAAATCCCCACTTATTGTTCACGCCGAATATGGACGATCCATCATACCTGGAGTTAAACGTAAAAAGATACTTATTTTGGTAATCATAGTTGATCCGGGCGATATAAGCCAGTTCTTTTTTTTCGCTTAGTCCTGAACCCACTGACGATCTGACAGCTCCGGCGCTCAGTTGATGATAATCAAAGATATCCAGCGCAAAATCGCGGGCTGAAGCACTCATGCTTTCCTCATAATTTTTATATACGATAAAGCCACCCAGGAGATGAATACTATGGCCGTTGTTAAAAGATTTGGCATAGTTTAAGAGCAGGTCCGTGTGCCAGTTATAGGAATCGGAGGAGCTTACTCTACCTTCTGTCTGAAAGCCCAGGCTGGTATGAAACATTTTGGACGATTTATAATATCCGTTTTTCGTTGCGCCCAGACCATAATTAAAGCTTGGTTTAAAATAGAATCCTTTCAAAATCTCTATTTCAGCAAAGATTGATCCTGAAACGCCCGTTCTGTATTGCCGGTCAATCAAATTTTTCTGATAATGTAAAGGATTCGTAAGGAAAGTGGTTGATCCTGTGGCTGTTGGCAACTCAAGATCCGGTTTCAGGTTTCCGTTTTCATCGTAGGGAGAGATAACCGGCGGAAGTTGTATAGCCCAGGCTGCGGGACCTTTTGCATTATAGTTATCCTCATCCTGCATCCTGTTATTTGTCAGCCGGCTAATCCCCAGGCGGCTTCCAATCTTAACTCGATCAGAAATGTCGGCATCCAGATTGATGCGAAAGCCGTACCGCTGATAATCCGTATTGTCAATAATACCTTCCTGGTCAACATAGTTCAGAGAAGTATAGTATCGCACTTTCTTCCCTCCTCTGGATGACAAATCGTAGCTTTGCACAGGCGCAATATCATACGTCATATCTTGCCAGTCCGTGTTGGCAGGAAGGTTGTTGAGGTCCCAAA
>CAZOYZ010000071.1:13749-15299 GCA_964584045.1 uncultured Prolixibacteraceae bacterium
AAATTGGGGTCAGTCCATAAAGTCTGCTTCGTTCGTTATCGATTTCAGCCCATTCCCGCGCATCCAAAAGATCCATTTTTTTTGCGATTTTTTGGATGCCATATTGCCCGTTGAAACTAATAGACAGTTTTTCATCGTCTCCTGATTTTGTCGTAATCAGGACAACGCCGTTGGCCCCGTTTGCGCCGTAGATAGCCGTTGACGACGCATCCTTCAGGATTTCGATCGACTGAATATCTGAAGGACTAATTGTATTAATATTTCCTCCAACGATCCCATCGATGACATAAAGGGGAGTTGATGATCCCATGTAGGAATTTATCCCCCTTACTCGGATGCTAATGTCTCCTCCGGGAGCATTTTGAGTTTGTTTGATCTGAACACCAGCTGCTCTCCCTTGTAAGACCTGGTTAATATTCGTAGCCGGTCTTTTCAATAAATCATCCGGGTTTATGCTGGATACGGAACCCGTTATATCGCTTTTTTTCACGGTTCCGTATCCTACCGCCACGACTTCGTCGATTCCATAGACCTCCTCGTCCAACTGCACGTTCAGGGTTGCGCTCCCGGCAACTTTTATTTCCTGCATCTTCATCCCCACAAACGAAAACACGAGGATTGAGTTATCCGGAAGATTTGCCAGCGAGTATTTCCCGTCGATGTCCGTAATAGTACCGGTGCTTGTCCCCTTAATTACAACAGAAACCCCCGGAAGCGGTTGGTTTGATGAATCAGTGACCCGCCCGGATACCGATTTCTGCTGCTGGATTGTACCTGCGTTTTCAATGGGCGAAAGGATAATTTTCCGGTCAAGAATAGAATACTTCACATCCGTGTCTGCGAAAAGCAATTTTAATACGTCTTCGATGCCCTGATCCTGAACATGAATAGACACTTTCCGGGAGGGATCGATCAGATTTTCATTATATAGGAACAGGAATTCAGTGTCATTTTCGATTTCGTCGAGCACATTCACAAGTTCCGTATTGGAGAAATTGATCGAAAGCCGCGATTTCTGCGACCAGACGCTCTTTGCCTGTACCTGCAGAAAACCAAAAAGCAAAAGAATGACTGCAACGCGCATAACTCGTAAAATTTTTTTCAGGGTATGGTCCACCAATTCCCTGAACGGTTCACTTTTTTTCATAAATTTGAATGTTATAAGTAATAAAATGTCTGGAAAAGATGTTTTTGAAGGAAATCGTTGGCGCGATTTCCTTTTTTCATTTTTTAGGTGCTGTTTGTCTTCATAGTTGATTGTTTTATGATACGTTGGTTTTATTTTGCCGTTTTATACAGGACTATTCTCTTTTTCCTGGAAGTTCCGTCCGGAAGTTGCTTTCGCGGGAGGATTTGGTATTGAATTGGCGAAGTCATGCTGAGCTGCATCAGGACATCTTCCAGCGCATCATTCTCAAAAGTCGCCCGGAATGAAAACCGGGCCAGATCGTCATCAGCAATTTCCACGTCCACATTATACCAGCGCTCAATCCTTCTGGCTACTTCAGCCATATTGTCGCCCCTGAAAACAAGCCGGCCTTCCGTCCACG
>CAZOYZ010000072.1:0-9784 GCA_964584045.1 uncultured Prolixibacteraceae bacterium
CTGAAAAACAGATTAACCCCGTAAAAAGCGATGATCACGATGGCGATCATTGCAAAGTTATTGGCAATCAGAAGGGTTGCCAACAACTTCTCCGGATCCTCCAGATTGCGGAGAACTGACGGTGTCCATTTATCCCTTTTTTGCCGGTCGCGCGGATCCAGGGAGAAATAAGCCGTTTCGGCTCCTGAAATCAGGGCAAAAACGAACAGTAAGATCACCATGAGCAGAATACTGGCGACTGCACTTGTTACAACGGGATAAGATTGAATATCCGGGCCGGGAACGGTAAAATCAGGTAACGGATCAGTTTCCAAACGAATTTTATTTTAGGTACTAAAACGGCAGATCATCTTCTTCCGAGGATCCGAAATCGGGTTCCTCCGGATGATTTGCCGGTTCTCCGACATGTTGTGCCGGCTGGTGATTGCCTAAACCTTCCGTGTTTCTTGCACCGCCAAGCATTTCCATGTTATCAGCATAGATTTCAGTGGTATACCTTTTATTCCCGTCTTTGTCATCCCAGGAACGGGTACGGATCCGACCCTCGATATACAACTTGTCACCTTTTTTGACATATTGTTCCACTACTTTGGCCAATCCTCTCCAAACCACGATATTGTGCCATTCGGTTGTTGTGACTTTTTCACCGTTTTTGGCCAGATAGCTTTCGGAGGTTGCCAACGGGAAGTTTGCTACGGTTACGTCTTTGTCAAGATGGCGGACTTCCGGGTCGCGGCCAACATTGCCGATCAGGATTACTTTATTTACAGCCATGATTAATAGTTTTTAATTACAAATGAAATTTAAACATTAATTCGACTTAAACCGGTATCCCAATAGCCTTAATTTATGAAGGTACCGGTTTTTTTGACGAACCGTATGGTTTGACTTCATGAACGAATCATTCAACTGTCCAGTCTGCATGATTCAATTCCCTTTCTATTGGTTTTGGAACTGCAAAGTTAAAAATATCTTTTTGATTCACTTTTATAAAATCGGCAAGCTCGTACTTTTTCTTGCCGGACTGAATATGAATAAACCGGTAATAAACGTATTGGTGGCTGAGTACTTGTTTTTGCCAGGATGTAATCTTGCTGATCCCGATTTTTTCATTGCCCAGCATCCGCCTTAACCGCTCCTGAAGGTCACCCAATTCTGTTTTTTCTTCTGTTTCAATGAGTGGAAATTCGTATAAGTTTTTCCAGATATCATCGCCGGTGCGTTTGTTAAGGTAGATACAATCCTGATCATGGATCAACAGATAATTAAAATACCGTGACCTGATTTTTTGTTTTCGGTTTTTTACCGGCAGTTTACTCACGGAGCCGTTTTGAAAGGCCATACAGCGGTCGCAGAAAATGCAGGTGTTGCAGTCAGGATTTTTTGGTGTACAGAAAAGAGCTCCGAATTCCATGACCGACTGATTGTGTTCGCCTGGGTTCTTTTTGTCCAGGATCTCGTGGGCCAGTCGGGCAAATTCCTTTTTGCCGGCCTGCGTATTTACAGGAGTCGATATCCCGAACAGGCGGGACAAAAACCGGAAGACGTTCCCGTCAACGACGGCATATGGCAGGTTAAATGAGATCGAAGCGATGGCGGCGGCCGTATAATCGCCAACTCCTTTTAAACTTCTCAGCTCAGAATAGGTGTCAGGGAAATGTCCGTTGAAAACTTCGGTAACTGTGCGGGCGGCGGCATGCAGATTCCTTGCACGCGAGTAATAACCCAGCCCCTGCCATTGTTTCAGGATGTCGTCTTCATTCGCGCGGGCCAAATCAGTAACGGTGGGATATTTTTCGAGAAATTTCAGGTAGTATGACCATCCCTGATCGACACGCGTTTGTTGCAATATGATTTCAGAGAGCCAGACGGCATAAGGGTCCCTGGTTTGCCTCCAGGGCAGGGACCTTTTGTGAACGGTGTACCACCGCCGCAAATCCCTGCTGACACCGTCATTTTTCAATAATTCCTTTAATATCTGCATGAAAAAAAAGATAATTGCAAAAATAATTTAATTCAAATTGTCTTTAGTTCTCAAATAATTTTTATTTTTGCACACCAGTAGAGAGGGAATTATAATTTATTGAAAACTAAATATTTTAAGAGATGACTAAAGCAGATATCGTTAACGAGATTAGCAAGAACACAGGAATTGAAAAAATTACTGTACAAAAAGCTGTAGAAGCTTTCATGGAAACTGTAAAAGATTCATTAACAGAGGGCAGAAATGTTTATCTTCGTGGATTCGGAAGCTTCATTGTGAAGAAAAGAGCAGAAAAGACGGCTCGGAATATCTCTAGAAATACCACGATCATCATCCCCGAACATTTTATTCCCTCGTTCAAGCCGGCTAAAACATTTGTATCACAGGTAAAAGACCAAGTAAAAAAATAATATATGCCAAGCGGAAAGAAAAGAAAGAGACATAAAATGTCTACGCACAAGCGGAAAAAACGGCTTCGGAAAAACAGGCATAAGAAGAGAAAGTAAGTTTTTACTTTTGGATAAAATGAAATTTGTCTGTTGATTAAACCTAAAGTACAACGGTACTTTAGGTTTAATCCATTTTACGCAGCAGATTTTATGCCGAACAAATATCAAATATATATAACGTTGTGAGTAGCGATCTGATTATTGATGTCACTCCCTCTGAAGTTGTTATTGCATTACTGGAAGACAAACGCTTAGTAGAGTTAACAAGGGAAAAAAGCGGAGCAAAATTTGCAGTTGGCGATATTTATTTAGCCAGGGTAAAAAAAATAATGCCGAGCTTGAACGCTGCCTTCATCGACGTTGGGTATGAAAAAGATGCATTTTTGCATTATCTTGACATGGGACCGCAATTTTCGACTTTAAGCAAGTTTATGAAAATTGCCAGTTCAAAAAAGAACCGTATTTCTTCATTGTCAAAAATTCAGTCAGGCCCGGATATTAATAAAGAGGGCAAGATTACAGAGGTACTGAAAGCGGGTCAGATTATATTGGTGCAGATAGCCAAAGAGCCTATTTCAACAAAAGGGCCGCGACTGACCTCCGAATTGTCAATTGCAGGAAGAAATTTGGTGTTGATGCCTTTCAGTGAAAAAGTGAGTGTTTCACAAAAGATCAGCTCGGCCGAAGAGAAGAACAGGTTAAAAAAGCTGATCCAGAGCATCAAGCCGAAGAGATACGGCGTCATTGTCCGGACCGTTTCCGAAGGGAAACGTGTTGCAGAGCTTGACCAGGAACTGAAGAGACTGGTCGCCAAATTTGAAACGATGTTCCAAAAATTAAAGAAAGCCAACGCCCCGTCTTTAATTATTGGAGAGATGAACCGGACCACAGCCCTGTTGAGAGATATTTACAACCCAAACTTCAACAGTATCATCGTGAATGATGCTGAAGTGACAGATGAAATCGCGGAATACCTTGAAAGCATTGCGCCCGAGAAAAAGAAAACCGTCAAACATTACAATGGCGGGCGTCCGATCTTCGAATATTTCGGGGTCGACAAACAAATCAAGTCTTTGTTTGGAAAGACGGTTTCATTTAAAAACGGCGCCTACCTGATCATCGAGCATACGGAAGCTTTTCATGTTATTGACGTGAACAGCGGAAATCGCTCAAAAGCCGGTGTTGATCAGGAAACCAACGCACTGGAGGTAAACCTCGCAGCAGCCGAGGAAATAGCAAGACAACTGAGGTTGAGAGACATGGGCGGCATCATCGTTATCGATTTTATCGATATGCATGTTGCTGAAAACCGGCAGAAGGTTTATGAACGTATGAAAGAGGTGATGGCTGCTGACCGTACCAAGCATAACATTTTACCTTTGAGTAAGTTTTGCTTGATGCAGATCACGCGGCAGCGGGTACGTCCTGAAGAGCATGTGGAGACAGCAGAAGTATGCCCCACCTGTCATGGTACCGGAAAAATTACCCCTACGATTCTCTTTACTGATGAACTGGGACTGAAGATCAATTACATCTTCAAAGAACTGAATAAAAAGAAGCTGACCGTGAAGGTTCATCCGTATGTGGCCGCATTTCTGACCAAGGGATTTTTATCACTGAGCAGAAAATGGGCTTTTAAACATTTACGGCCTATACGCGTGGTGGGAGTCAACTCCCATACCTTCCTGGAATATCATCTCTTTGATGAAAATATGGAAGAGATCATTTTTTAACTGTAAAATCCCGGATAATTACTCCGGGATTTGTTATTAATAACAATCTTTAACAAAGTTTTTCCGTCAGATTTGCCTGTAAAATTGTTATATTGAAATACTTTTCAAAAAGACCAATATCATGAGGCAAATTTTTCTTCTCACCGGATTAATCCTTCTCTCTTTTTCGTCATTTTCACAGATTGAGGAACCTGTGAAGTGGTCGTTCAGTTCAAAACAAAGCGGGCAGGATGTACAACTGATCTTTAAGGCTGTTATTGACCAGGGATGGCATCTTTACGACACCAGCCTGCCGGAAGGGGGGCCGGTTCCCACTTCTGTAAATTACAACGACAGTTCCCTTTTTGAACTAAACGGGGAAATGAAGAAAAACCCGCAGCCTTTGGAGGTTTTTGACAAGACTTTCCAAATGGATCTCCGATATTTCAGTCGTCAGGCAGAGTTCATCCAGAACATCCGTCTCAAATCGGACGAACCCGTTACCATAAGCGGATACGTGGAATTTATGGTTTGTGATGATGAGAAATGCCTCCCTCCGACAGAAGCCGATTTCGAGTTTAAGCTAAAGGCGGAGACCAAAAATCAAAAAGCGGAAGCCGGAGACGGGAGACCGGAAACCGGAAGCGGAAACACGGAGACTGAAGACCGGAGGCCGGAGGCCGGAGAAACTAAAATAGCAACAGAAACGATCACGACCGATACGTCGACGCTTACAACCGGCAATGACGCGGCGCGGATCATCACGGCAAAAGGGAGGGAGCGATCGGCCGATACCTTGTGGCTCTTCTTCTTTCTCTCATTTCTTGCCGGACTGGCAGCTATCCTTACCCCCTGTGTTTTTCCCATGATCCCAATGACGGTCTCCTTCTTCATGCATAGCGGTGAGACAAAGGCCCGGTCACGTTTAAATGCACTGTTTTACGGATTCTCCATTATCGGGATTTACACGGTA
This sequence comes from uncultured Prolixibacteraceae bacterium, assembly GCA_964584045.1. GTDB lineage: Bacteria > Bacteroidota > Bacteroidia > Bacteroidales > Prolixibacteraceae > JBCFBK01. The sequence goes on from CAZOYZ010000072.1 coordinate 5,119, forward strand.
GTGGGAACCATCGTTGCGGTGATCTTTGGACCGGGTATTGCCAACTGGCTGAGCACTCACTGGCTTCCCAATATCCTTTTCTTTGTCGTATTCATGATCTTTGCATTTTCCTTTTTCGGAATGTTTGAGATCATATTGCCGGGCAAGCTGGTTAATCGTTCGGATCAGCAGGCAGATAAAGGCGGATTGATGGGTTCTTTTTTTATGGCTCTTACTTTGGTACTGGTTTCTTTTTCCTGCACAGGTCCGATCGTAGGCGCCATTCTGGTGGAGTCGGCAGGAGGGCAGGTGCTGAAGCCGATCACAGGCATGTTTGGTTTTTCACTGGCCTTTGCGATGCCATTTACGTTATTTGCCTTATTCCCCGGTTGGTTAAGCCGGTTACCCAAATCAGGCGGATGGCTGAATTCCGTCAAGGTTGTGCTTGGATTTTTGGAACTTGCTCTGGGACTGAAATTCCTGAGTGTGGCCGATCAGACCTATCACTGGGGAATTCTTGACCGGGAGGTATATCTGTCCCTGTGGATCGTGATCTTTGTTTTACTTGGTTTTTATCTTCTTGGAAAACTGAAATTTGCCCACGATAGTGAGGTCAAACACGTGTCAGTACCACGCTTACTTTTGGCTATTGTGTCGTTTGCTTTTGTGGTATATCTGGTGCCGGGAATGTTTGGAGCGCCGTTAAAAGCCATCTCAGGTTATCTGCCTCCACAGACAACCCTCGATTTCGACCTGCATAAAATTGTCCGTGATGAAATCAAACTGGGAAGTTTACCGGGAGTTGTCGCATCTGCTGACGAGAACAGCGATTTATGTGAAAATCCGAAGTATCGTGAATTCCTGCATCTTCCGCACGGGTTGGACGGATACTTTGACTATGAACAGGGACTGGCTTGTGCCAAAGCAAAAAATAAACCTGTTTTTATCGATTTTACCGGGCATGGGTGTGTCAATTGCCGGGAAATGGAGGCCACGGTATGGTCCGATCCGAGGGTGCTGCAACGTCTGAAAAATGATTATGTGATCATTGCGTTATATGTCGACGACAAGACTGCTTTGCCGGAAAGCGACTGGATTACTTCCACGTATGACGGCAAGGTCAAGAAGACCATCGGAAAGAAATATGCCGACTTTCAGATTACCCGTTTTGGTGTGAATGCCCAGCCCTATTACGTTCTGCTTGATACCAGTGGTGAATTGCTGGCCGAACCGAAAGCTTATGACCTGAACCCCGATCACTTCGTGCAGTTTCTGGATGAGGGACTGAGGAAATTTGAAAAACAGACACCATCACCGTTTTACAGATAACGGGCCACCCGGCTTTGGTATGAAAGGTATTGGTCACCGAATGAACGGATCAGAAATTTTTCTTCATTCAGGATGATAAAATGGTGAACAATCAGGCAGAAGACAGCCGCCATGGCCAGCAACAAGCTGGGAACCAGTAAAAAACAGGCAGCAGAGAAAAACCAAAGGCTCAGGTACATGGGATTCCTGCTAATCCGGAAAATCCCGTCCGTCTTGAGTACATGCTGCGATTTTGGCAATCCGATGCGGGTAAAGATGCTCAGGGTGTAATAGGCGGGTATCAGAAACAAATTACCGGCGGCCAGAAAAACCGTGCTCATTAATTTCTGAACATCGGGAATTTCGTCCTGAATAAGCCCGGGAAACCAGAGGTAAAAATCCGGTTTGACGCCCGCCATAAATAAAACGACAAACAAAACGGCGATCGTGATTTTCGCGGAAAAGAAGAACAAAGGGATAATGGTGGGCTTTCCCAAAGCCCCCTGACCATTCCGGAGAAGCTGATATCCGAGCAACAGTGTCGACAACAACGGAAGGCCGCTCAACATAACCACCAAAAACTGGATCAGTTTCACGGGATCGTTCCTTTAAACCGGTAACCTATGCTGTTCACAGCTTGTTCTATTTCCCCGAGATCTATGTGTTTACCTTTTACCCTGACTTCCGATTTATCCCTGTCGGCTACTACTTCTTCGATCCCTTCCAGTTTCAACAGCGTACGGGTCACTGTGGCTTCACAATGCGGACAGGTCATCCCTTCGATTTTAAATATTTCAACGTTCATAATTGTTCAATGGTTACTCACTACTCACAGCTTCTACATAGAGTTGCGCGGCTTCGACTTTTACGACGATAACTTCAGCATTCTTTTCAATCAATCCCCAGAGAGACACGGCGTCGTAGATTTTTTTTCCGATCATGACTTTGCCGGACGGGCGCAGAACGGTATATGCCATTCCCTTTTTACCTGTCAGTTCGCTTAGTCCGGGGTCAACCCCGACAAAGCCTTTCGTTTTGTCCTGGATCTCATATAATGACAGATTTTTCAGGATGCCTGACTGAGTGGAAAATAGCTTTTTACTTAACGCCAGACTCAGGATAAACCCGCCAAAGAGCGCAACGATCACCGTGGTCAGCGCGCTGACTATTTTTTTAGGATCGACACCCTCAAAATCAAAATTCACATTATTGATCAGGCTCAATACCAATCCGGAGAAACTCAGGAAGATACCCAGCACTCCTGCCACTCCGAAGCCGGGGAAGACAAAAATCTCGACTGCAATAAGAATGAGTCCTGCAATGAAAAGCAGGATTTCCCAATTTGCAGCCATCCCTTCGAGATAAAGTGGCGCAAAATAGGCCGTGGCGGCCAGCAGCGCAATGATCAGGGGAAACCCGACACCGGGTGTTTGCAGTTCAAAGTAGATGCCACCGAGAATGGCCATGATCAGAATGCCCGAAACCACCGGGTTCACCAGGAATCCAATAATTTTTTCCACGAAGGTAGGGTGATATTCAACCAGATCATAATCTTCAATGCCTATTTGATCCAGCACTTCCGGCACGTTGGCTGCAATGCCTTCACAGAAACCATGTTTTACAGCTTCCGATGGTGTCAGTGTCAGAACTTTGCCCGTGTCGATCACCCCTGGTATATACACGCTTTCATCGACCATCGCCTCGGCAATTTTAGGATCCCTGAACCACTTAAAGATGGTGTCATTTTTGCTGATCAGGGTGTCGCCGCCGTGTGATTCGGCGGTAGCGCGCATAATAGAACGCATGTAAGACTGATACTTGTCGGGCATCTTTTGTCCGGTTTGGTTGACGACCGTGGCAGCGCCTATCGAAGATCCCGGCCTCATGTAAATGCTGTCACAGGCTACGGAGATGAGGGCTCCTGCACTGGCTGCATTATTGTCAATAAAAACATAGACGGGAATTGGACTATTGAGGATTTTCGTGCGAATGGAGTCGGCGTCAACCACCGCGCCGCCGTAGGTGTTCATATGGATCAGGAACAGGTCAGCTTTCAGGCTGTCGGCTTCAGCAAAAGCCTGCCTGGTCTTTCTCCAGGTGCCGGGCATGATGTTCTCCATGATTTTGAATTGATAAACCAGTTTTTTCTCAGCCGCCCGGCCGGATTGATATGATTCTCCCGCCGTACCGGTTAAAGTCACCACAAAAGCAAAAATAAGTGTCTGCAAGGTTCCTGGTTTCATAGTCCATGTTGTTTCGTAATCCAAAGTTAAGCAATTTTGATTCATCCCGGCATAGTTCAAACAAGTTTGTCCTCTGCGCTCACTTAACCGCCGCTTGCTGCGGAAATGGAGAAGTACCGTGTACACCGGAAATATTTATTAACTTTACAATCCGAAAACATAAAAACCATGGATTTAAACGTACTCACTGCGATTTCACCCATTGATGGCCGTTACCATTCAAAAACAGCAAGCCTGCAAGGTTATTTCTCCGAGTTTGCCTTAATCAGATACCGTGTGATGGTGGAGGTGGAGTACTTTATTGCTTTATGTGAACTGCCTCTCCCGCAGTTGGCCGGTTTTGACCGGCAGTTATTCGCGGCACTGAGGCAGATCGTTCACGGATTTAATATCAGTCATGCACAAAGGATCAAGGATATCGAAAAGGTCACCAATCATGATGTGAAAGCGGTGGAATATTTTCTTAAAGAGGAGTTTGACAGGCTGGGGATAGAGGCTTACAAGGAATTTATTCATTTTGGATTGACATCACAGGATATCAATAATACCGCAGTTCCCTGTTCCATTCAGGACGCCTTGACAAACGAGTATTACCCGGTGCTGGAAAAGCTCCTGGCCAGGCTGGAAAGCCTGGCAGAGGAATGGAAAGGAGTTCCGATGCTGGCCAAGACGCATGGACAGCCTGCTTCCCCGACTAATTTGGGAAAGGAGATCCGCGTGTTCATTGAACGGATCAGTGATCAGTTGGAGCAGCTGAGGTCTATTTCGTGTGATGCCAAATTTGGCGGCGCTACGGGGAATTTTAATGCTCATCGTGTGGCTTATCCTGAAATTGACTGGCAGGATTTTGGCAACCGGTTCCTGAAGGATCATCTGCAGTTGAAACGTTCCCGATATACCACCCAAATCACCCATTACGATAATCATGCAGCAATTTTTGATGCCCTTAAGCGGATCAATCAGGTTATCCTGGATCTTGACCGTGATATGTGGACCTACATTTCCATGGATTACTTTAAGCAGAAGATCAAAGAAGGGGAAGTAGGATCTTCGGCCATGCCTCATAAGGTGAATCCAATCGATTTTGAGAATTCGGAAGGGAACATTGGGTTGGCCAATGCGGTTTTTGAGCATCT
>CAZOYZ010000072.1:9884-13031 GCA_964584045.1 uncultured Prolixibacteraceae bacterium
TTTTGGCAGACATGCGGCATATCATGAATTAATTTTATTCGAGTGAAGGACATCATCAGATTACTGAAGAGGGTTTTACCCCCCTATAAGGGCGAAGTAGCATTAAACTTCTTTTTCAATCTTCTTGCGGCCGTTTTCGGAGCTTTTTCATTTATTTTACTGGGACCTGTATTAGGCATCCTGTTTGGGACGGCAGATAAGGTTACCGAACTAATGCCTTTTGAATTTTCCACTGAAGCCATTCAGAATAATTTGGCATGGTTGATTACCCGGGTGATCGATGTCCATGGTAAATCGCGGGCTCTGATCTATATCGGCCTGTTTATTATTATCATGGTGCTGCTGAAGACCGGTTTTACCTATCTGGCGAGTTATACCATGATCGGGATCAGAAACGGCGTGGTGCGGGATGTCCGGAGCAGGATCTACCGCAAAATCGTATCGCTTCCTTTAGGTTTCTTTTCGGATGAGCGAAAAGGGGATATCATGGCCAGGATGACCAGCGATGTCCAGGAGATCGAGAATTCCGTCATGAATTCGCTCGACATGTTGTTTAAAAATCCGATACTGATCCTGATCTCACTGGCCTATATGCTTTATACCAGTTGGAGCCTCACTATTTTTGTCTTTATCATGCTGCCTGTTGCGGGTCTTGTGATCGGACGGATCGGGAAAAGCCTGAAAAAGCAGTCACGCCGGGGCCAGACCAAACAGGGGGAACTGCTTTCCATTATTGATGAAGATATTTCGGGACTTCGTGTCATTAAGGCTTTTACGGCTGAGGAAAAGGCGATTGAACGCTTCGAAAGAGAGAATGAAAATTACCGTCTGATCATGAACCGCCTGATGAGCCGGTATTTTTTGGCTCATCCGGTGAGTGAATTTCTCGGGACAGCACTGATCGTGATCGTATTATGGTACGGAGGGAACCTGATCCTTACCGGAGGCGGTGCAGGAGCGTTGAACCCTGAGCAGTTCATTGTTTACCTGGTTTTCTTTTACAATATTATTAATCCCGCCAAGGCTTTTTCGACCGCGTTGTACAGTGTGGAAAAGGGGCTTGCATCGATGGAGCGGATAGACAGGATCCTTTTGCAGGAGAATACGATCGCCGACAAGCCGGATGCCCGGTCAAAGCATCAGTTTGAACACCGTATCGAGTATCGTGAAGTGTGTTTCAGATATGCCGCAGAACAGGTGCTGGACAAGGTCAGCCTGACCATCCGGAAAGGACAGACCGCGGCTTTTGTCGGGAAATCAGGTTCAGGAAAAACGACGCTGGTGGACCTGCTGCCCCGGTTCTGGGACGTGACCGGCGGAGCAATCTGTCTGGACGGCGAAGATATCCGGGACCTGAAGATCCATGATCTGAGAAGCCTGATGGGGAATGTCAATCAGGAACCGATCCTGTTTAATGATACATTCTTCAATAATATTGCCTTCGGAGCGGAACATGCGACCGGGGAAGAGGTGATCAATGCCGCTAAAATCGCAAATGCGCACGAGTTTATCATGGCCACTGAAAAGGGATATCAGACCAATATCGGCGATCGTGGCGACAAATTATCGGGCGGACAGAAGCAAAGGATATCCATCGCCCGTGCAATTCTCAAGAACCCGCCGATCCTGATCCTCGACGAAGCGACTTCAGCCCTGGATACCGAATCGGAGAAGCTGGTTCAGAATGCATTGGAAAACCTGATGAGGAACCGTACATCGCTGGTGATCGCTCACAGGCTTTCAACCATTAAAAATGCAGACGTGATCTATGTGCTGGACGAAGGGCAGATCGTGGAAACAGGAACCCACGACGAACTTATCGCCAGGCGGGGCCTGTATTACAAACTGCATAAAATGCAGGTATTTTAGGAGAGTCGTGAGTGATGAGTAGCGAGTCGCGAGTAAGGAATTAAAATAGATATGATGAAGATAATTGTGCGTTTAGTGGTTGCATGCATGGTTATCGCCCTATGTTCGGTTATCCAGGCAGAGGCTCAGGGAAACACGACGTACCGGACAAAATATGATATTTTATACCGGGAGGGAGGAGACCTGACGGAATACATGCGGGAGCGCTGCCGCCTTGATATGTATTATCCGGAAGGCAGCAAGACCGGATTTACGACGATCGTTTGGTTTCATGGGGGCGGGATCACTTCAGGGCAGAAATTTATTCCGGAGCAATGGAAAAATAAGGGATTAGCCGTTGTTGCTGTAAACTATCGGTTAAATCCAAAGGTAAAATGTCCGGAGTACATTGAGGATGCTGCTGCCGCTGTGGCCTGGGTGTTTAACCATATTGAAGCGTATGGAGGTTCGCCCGGACGGATCGTGGTGTCAGGTCATTCGGCAGGAGGTTACCTGACCAGTATGATCGGTTTGGACCCCCGTTACCTGAAAAAGTATGGGATCGATACAGGAAAAATAGCCGCTCTGATCCCGTTTAGCGGACATACCATCACTCATTTCACCGTCAGAAATGAAAGAGGAATTGATGGAACGCAACCGGTGGTCGACGAATTTGCTCCTCTTTTTTTTGTGAGACCGGATGCGCCTCCGCTTCATTTGATCACAGGCGATCGCGAACTGGAGATGCTTGGCCGCTACGAAGAAAATGCTTATTTATGGAGAATGATGAAAGTGGCAGGACACCAGCAGACCTTTTTGTATGAACTGGAAGGCTTTGATCATGGGGGTATGGCTGTTCCCGCTTATGAATTAACGCTGGGAATTCTAAAGAGATCGGGACTCCTTTGAAGCTCCATAAAACTGTCTTTTGAACGTGTTTTCTACCTGGTTATCCTGTTCCTTTATGGCCGGGCAGATGTCTTTAGCCAGGTAAAGTTTCAGTGAACAAACCGGACAAAACAGGTTCAAAAGGCGGGTTCTTTCGTCGGTTTTATTATATTTACTGAAGCTGTTCAGTTTTTATTCAATAAAAATCTTTGGTTGTGGATTATACTGAAAAAATACGGACTGTTATTATTGATGACAACAAGGATTTCACGTTTATTTTAAAGGAGCACTTATCATTTTTCCCGGAAATCGTCGTGGTAGGGGAATCCAACAGTTATGACAAGGCGAAGAAACTTTTGGTTAGCAGCAAGCCTGACCTGGTTTTTCTTGATGTTGAGATGCCCAGCAAAA
>CAZOYZ010000072.1:13131-15288 GCA_964584045.1 uncultured Prolixibacteraceae bacterium
GGAACAGGGATCCGGTTTATTGATAAAAACAGCATCGTTGCTTTTCAGTGCAAAAAAGAAGCAGGCAGAAAAAAGCCCGCATGGACCATTATCCTGAACGATTTTGGCCAGTTTAAGCTTCGTACAGGAATTACAGCAAAGGAAATATGCGATATCATGAACCCGGGCAGGTTTGTCGTCATCAATCAATCGGCTATTGTCAATTTAAGCTATGTAGCCGCCATCGAATTCAAGTCGCGCGACTGCATTCTGATCCCGCCTTATGAGGAATTAAAGTTTACCGTTTCCCGCTCACAGCTTTCAGAACTCCGTGACAAATTTGACCTGATGTAATTTTGAAGGCGCTGTGGCTGTAAGAGCGTCTCGTTACATTGAAAATTTCTTACCTTACAGTTGTTACAATAAGAAATCCTGGACATTTTCGGGGGTAATCACTTTAAATTCATTGTTTGGATAAGCGTTCGTAAAAGTTTTGGATATTCGTACGTTTCTTTGTGTATTCCATTTGAACTCCCAGACCAAAAATCTGTCCGGATGCTCTTCAATATAGTCAATTTCCTGCTGCTGGGTGGTTCTCCAAAAATAAGATCTTATATCCCGCTCGTTATTCCCCAGAAATTTGAAACGTTCGCTTACAAGAAAATTTTCCCACAAGGCACCCTTATCGGATCTGGAGGTTAAGGCCGAAAAATTACCCAGGATCGCATTGCGGATACCATTGTCATAAAAATATATTTTACGACCTTGTTTGATCTCGTTCCTGGCGTTACGGCTTAATGCTCCAAGTCTGAATATGATACAGGCTTTTCCCAGCAGATCGATGTATTTTTCAATAGTCTCTTTATCCGAGTTCAAAAGTTGTGCAAGTTCATTGTATGAAACTTCATTTCCCACCTGTAACGCAAGTGCAGAAAGTATTTTATCGAGCAGTACAGGTTTTTTAATGGTATCCAGCATCAGCAAATCCTTGTACAGATAACTGGATGCAAGAGACTTCAGTAATTTTGCTTCTTGTCCGATATGGAGTGCGATATCCGGGTAGTATCCGTAAATCAGCCGGTGCTCCAATAATCTTTTTTCGGTAAGGAATCCATGGTAATCCACCATTTCACCAAAAGAAAAAGGATAAAGCATAAAATCATATTTACGACCTGTCAGTGGTTCGTTAATCTTATCGGCAAGTTCAAATGAGGAAGATCCGGTAGCAATCAGTTGAACGTCTTTAAAATTGTCATGAATAATTTTCAGCGTCAGTCCGGTTTCCGGGATACGCTGAGCCTCATCCAACACGACAATTTTTGACTTTCCAATAACAGGTATGAGCTTTGTCGAATTCAAATCCGAGAGCATTTGCCTAACGTCGGCATCGTCACCATTAAGGAATAAGGTATCCTTCCGGTAAGGTTCCAGTAATTGCTCCACCAGAGTTGTTTTCCCTGTTTGACGGGCTCCGTAAATAATGATAGCCTTTTTTTTAAACAGGTATCCTTCAATAATATTTTGCAGGTGTCTGTGAATCATATACCCAAATATAACAATTTTCGATTTAAACCGAATAAAAATATAATAATTTTCGATTCAAACCGAATATGAATATAATAATATTCGATCCAACCTATGAGAAGTTAAGATTTATCGTCTCCCACACGCAGCTGATCTGTTACGGGACTTTTTCGTAAACCTTTTTTGATGATAACAGCGGAAGAGGAGTTAGTCAGAAGTATTGCACCGGAAGACCGGTAAGAAGGTAGTGGTTTTGATCGACGAATATGACAAGCCGGTAACCGACATATGACGGAGAAGGAAGTGATGAATGCGAACAAGCGGGCGTTGCACGACTTTTACCAGGTGTTGAAAGGCACTGACGATCATCTGCAATTCATTCGTTATGGGGTTGAAGGTGCTGCAACGATGCCGTCGCGACATCGGCAATAACGTTACTGTGGCACTCGCAAGTTTGTAAAGATATCCTTACAGCGTGATATTGAAAATGAATGCAACATTGTATTGATATTCACTACAACATTGTATTGACATTCAAGGCACGCGTTGTAGTGACACCCTCACCGGTGCGACCGGTAAGTTCTGTCCGGTGGCTGTATCCTAATCATGTTTCGTTGAGGTATCTGAGATTCAGACTTTCATTTCATGCAGGCG
>CAZOYZ010000073.1:0-7612 GCA_964584045.1 uncultured Prolixibacteraceae bacterium
GGAGATTTTCAGTAAAGGTAATTTTCAAATATTTTCCACGATATATGATAATATTAAAATGAGTAAGAGAATCAAATAAGAATAGGGGTTTGCAAAATTAACGGTAAAACCCATCCAAAGAGAAATCTTTGGATGGGTTATTCTTACGCCCTTACAACACATCCGACCAGGGTTTCACCCAGAAACCCGCGATCTTGTTTGATTTATCGAGAACCACCCGTATTTCCAGTTTTTTATTACTCTTTGTAAAATCACCTTTTAGCCGGATGATCAGATTTTCCTGACCGGCCCCCTGAACCCAGCTTTCTCCATATTCCACTGACTGAAAATCTCCGAACTGGTTTTTAAGCTGTTCGTAAACTAGTTTTTGCGTTTCCCCGGTCAGCGAATTTTTCACTGCGTCAATAGCTTCGTTCTGAAACTGATATGTTTCGCCATTTTTAAGTTTGGAGAGGAAGTTTGATGCAAAATCCTGCGCAATCTTTACTTTGCTTTTGTCTACTTCTGAAGTGCTCAGTTTTTTTAAATCCTGACTGCATCCATTCAAGTGAATCAACACGAACGCAAAGAAAATAAGGATACTTGGTTTCATAATTTTTGGTTTATTAAATGATTGATTTGAGAAAAATTGTCGTGCAAATTTCGGCCAGCACCATACTGATGATGAAAGAAGCAACCAGTTTGTCATTTTTAAGGTTGCAAGAGATTTTAAAAGCATGGAACAACAAAATAAGGAACCAAATCAGGGAAGTCAGGTAAACCCCATGTAAAAAATACCTTTGCCATGACTGGATAAGAAAACTCTGGAACACAGGTAATGTGCGGATCATTGGGGTTATGACCAATGGGAGCCGTGACAACAGGGTCGTGCCCCACACATCAATTGCTCTGATCCTGGACTTTGACAAAATCAATCCGGAAAGATGCATGAAGGCGGCTATGAAGAACCAGTTTGACAGGCTTTCTGTCAAAAAGACCCAGTATTCAGAGTCCCTGGCAAAAGCAATATGGGTGAGTCCGTTAAAATGGGTCCCGGTGATAAACGCCAGCCAGGTTACGACAGACAATCCAAATAATCCGAGGATTAATGACAGGAAGCCTGCGACTTGATTGAAAGGATTATACAAAACTTTACTTTTCATCGGTATCAGCATTATTGATTTTACTGATAATCTCATCCAGGCGGTTCCGGACCGAGGGGTAACTCAGTTTCATGGTTTGCGCCATGTTTTTCAGGCTGCCGCTTGCTTTCACAAAATCAAGAATGAATTTCTGGTCTTCGGCCGGCAATTGTGCAATGACAGGAAGTGAATACAACCCGGTGACTTCGGTCTGGCAGTTATCGCAGTACAATTGCTTCACCTGCAAATGATGTTCGCAACTCGGGCAGATTAAAGGGAGTTTTTTATTCATTCAATATTGTTTGAATAAAGATAATCATTAAATGAATAAAATACAAGTGTTAATTGATAAAAGTAAATCTAAATCAAATTTTATTAATTTTGATATAACATTAGAATAAGTAATATTAGACTGAGTAAAAGCTGCAATCTTTCTAAAATTCGTTCAGCAGTTATTCAGAAAAGACATTTCTACAGCTTTCGCAGGCAACGGAGTCGCTTAGACCGTTAAACCCAAAACCATTCCATTGGTACGCTGCGATCCTTTTTTGGTCCTGCTCATTCCCGATCATGATAAAAGCATCTCCCCGGTGAAGCGCACAAAGGATCTGATCGTTATCAGGAGAGACCACGGCGTCCAGCAAGGGCCAAGCCAAAGCCGAACCCCTCCAGCGTGCCAGTAGCCCTCTATCGTCCATGTGATAAATATAGGGCCGTATATTGGTCTCTTTATCAATACCTGAGTAATATTTTTCAAGTGTTAACAGGTGGTACTCATCATCGATCCGGAATTTATAGATGGATATGAGCGGCATCGGATGCGAACTCCAAATCAGCTTTCCGTTTTGGTAAGCTTGCAGAACAGTCTTGTTGTCCCTCCCGGTTGAAAAAGGAATTAAGGCTATATCTTTTAAGGTAAATAAGCCTTTCCGAAATCGCAGAGGTTCCAAAGAGAAGTGAGCAGATCCGCAAAATTCCGGATAAAAAGAATTTTTGCGGGTTTTGGTTTTAAAGCCGGTGCAATAAACCTCTCCGTTTTTGATCTTGATCTCTGCTACTAATCCTTCTTTCGTTTCGGGATACTTCTGATCGAACAAGTGATTGCCGAGCGAAAAGAAAACCGGCTTTCCATTGATCATTTCAGGTTTCTGGACCACATGAGGATGACTGCCAATGATGATATCAGCACCATTTGATGTCAGCCATTCAGAGGCATCTCTTTGTTGCCTGTTCGGCCATTCAAGCAATTCGCTTCCCCAGTGGATGGAGACGATCACCAGATTGGACAAACTTTTGGCCAGACGTAACTTTTGTTTTAACTCGACCGAATGGAGTTGCTGTCTCATATGATCCCGGTCAGGAACAAGATTGACCGCAATAACTGAGAGGACGATATCCTTAACAGGAATGAAATTGGGGGAGTTCTCAAAGCTCACGGGTCTGATCTTGTTCTTTTCAAGTGACGAAATGGTATTGACTTTCCCTTCAGTACCCAGGTCCCGGGTATGATTGTTTTCGATCGTGATCATTTTAAATCCGGCTTCCGCCAGCATTTTAATATCGCTGCTGTCGATCGTAAATACCGGCGATCCGGACGAAGGATTTCCCTGATCCTTTGGGTTTCCGATAGCACCTTCCAGGTTCCCGATCACCAGATCGGCGGAATCAAAGCGGGCCCTGAGATTCTCCCAGGGGAATGCTTTCCGGAAGTCAAGTTCCGCCTTGACATTCCGCGAGAGCAGGATATCTCCGGTAAACAAGATCCGAACTTCAGAATGATCTGTTTTGCATGAACCCAACAGGAGAATACTCACCAGGATCAATATCCAATTTGCGCAATCCCTTCGGCCTTGTGACTTGTGATATAGGGTTTTACCCAGGGAAGAAATTCCTGTTTGCTTACAACCGTTTTCCATTCCGAATCATTTAATAGGTCGTTTGACGCAAATTCATAATAGGAATAAACAGACCCCTTCACGATCTGCTTCCGACCGTAAAAAGGCACGACAAAATCCCATTCCATTGCATTTCCGACGGCTGCCATCAGGTAAGGTGAAATCTCGCCATCTCCGGCGACATCTGTAATCTTGGGCATGGGATCAGGAATGGACAAGGCATACTCCTGATTCGACAAACTATTGAATATCAAAAACAAGTGCTCTGCTGCACGGGCCACATAAAGGATTTTTTCATTTTCTTCGTTTGTCAATTCAATGCCTTCCCTCTCTTTTTCTGCCATTAGCTGAAAAGATCGTGCTTCCTGAGCTGCTTCCTTTAATCTTGTAACAATCCCATCATATAAGGAGCGCTTTTCGGAAATATAGGGTTCGCTGACGTCAGACCTGCCGGCGATTGTTTTTGAGACATAATTAACGGCGTCCTCAAATAAACCACCAATAGCGGCAAACGTAAAGGGATCAGGTTCCACATAACCCCTGGGCGCCTTCATTAATATTGCTTCAAATCCTGCTTCTCCGCATTCGGCAGCTACTTTTTCATTAACCAAAACCGTTGCATGCCGCAATGTGGCCCAGGTTGCCAACCCTGAAAGTAATCTTTTTGTATTCCATAGACTGTTTTCTTTAGAACCGGTAGCTGGATTGACCGGGTCCGCCCACTGAACGGCAATCGCATTAAGCCATTGATTGTAAAGATTCCCGTTGAAATCCTTTTCGTTCCTGTGCTCTTTGAAATTCTCCCGGAGATGATTGATGACTTTTTTCAGAGGAGGATACTTTTCTAAATCTGATTCCAGTAATTTTTCAGCAAATCCGTTACCCAGGGCTGAAGCAATGTCCAGACCCGAAGGCATCAATCTGGGGCCCTCAGTACCTTTGATCTGTAATTCTTTCGGAAAATCTTCATGATAAACCGTCGAATAGAATACTTCATTGTCAAACCCCCAGGATAACGGGAAAATTGATTTTTCTTTTTGTGGATATTGACCATAGCCAGGCAACGCCTGTTCCGGATTTTTCCATACTCCGGGAGAAATGGAGGGCGCGATGAATCCGGTATAGCTGTTGATCCAGGCTTCAGCGTACCTGGTAATTTCATCCGGCAATGCTTCCAATTCCCTGATGGCATCCTGATCATCTTTCAGAATAGTTGTAAAATACCGGAATGCTTTAAAGTATCTTTCCATCTCCGGTGAAGAAGTGTAGTGACCTCTCGGCTTTAATTCAGAATAGGCATAGTACTTGTCATGAATGAATGAAATTCCGTCAACGGCATTTCTGATCTTCTGTACTTCCTGATTGTCAGAATTGGCGTTGGTATAAAGTTCGCTGAGTGTAAAAAAGACTTTGCTCCATCTGGAATGACTGTTCTTAAAATGACTATTTGCTTCATCCACAAACTTACGGAAATTCGGTATCGCTCCGTCGCGTTCTTTTACAATAAAAAGTCCCTGATAAGCAGCACCAAATAATTCCCAAAAAATATCAGTCGTTACTAAATAGGGACGGGTAGGAGAGTTCCAGTCATAGTTGTCGCAATAGTAATTTTCAGTTTCATAGAGTTTGTAGAGCTGATCCTGATCGTTTGGGCGAAATAATCCGTTGTAACGTTGAAATCGTTCCAGTTCTTCTCCTGACGAAATGAACATCCAGGCATTCTGGACATCGGACAAAGGAACCTTAACAGGCGCATACTTTAAGGTGAATGAGCCGTTTTGTTTGATCAGCCCGATAATTCCCCTGCCATCCGGGACTGACGAGGGTGTCGAAACGAAGAGCTGATCCGGTAATTGATCTTCTTTTATGTTTTCCGGAATTAAACAAATTTCAATTCCCGGTTTATTTTCTTGCCAGTGAATGAGTCCCAGACCATTTGGGGTAGGTGTTATGGTGCCTCCCTTTACCAGATCCGCGCTTATCTGCCCGGATGCTCCCCAGGCTGTCCTTTCGTATGATGCTACAAAAAAATGATCGTTGTTGTCCTGCCAGATCAGTTTATGACCGGCCGGATGAAAGGCAACGGGCAGCGCCCATGAAGATTCTATTTCACTCGGAGCTATTTCAGCATTTAATTCAGCATTCGTTGTAAAAGATTTTGGCGGACCAACAACCTGGTAAAACTTTTTACCCTGTTCCGTTATTGAAACGATTCGGAATGTCTTGTCACCGTTATCCATTCCAAAGAATAGTCGGTAGGCATAACAGGTATTATTCGTGTTCAGATCATATCCTGTTATAAAAGGCCGGGGACAAATGACCAGTCGCCTCAACTGTTTTGAAGAAGTGAAAATGAGTTTGCTGTTCCATTTTTCTCCCTTATTTTCAATTCTGAAAATCTGATATGCTGAATTTGAGGTACCCATGATAAAGAGCTCGTTTCCCATTGGATGCCAGGTAATGGCTTTGGCAACCAATCCTTCAGGCAACGACAGGCTGTCTGAAATTCCGCAATGGCCAAGTTCCCAAAATTTTAAATGGCTTTTGGCTGTCCTCTCCGTAATGACCGCAACGATCATTCCGGCAGGAGAAACATCATAGTCGACGACGTTTTCCGATTTGGAAAATGAAAATTCGCAGGCAGTTTCCGGTGATACTGAGATCGTGAGTTCAGGGATATCAAAGACGCCATTGATGACTCTGATCGAATCGGAAGCTGACATCTGGAGGATCTCATTGCTTTTTCGGTTCTGTAAATTTTTTTCTGGATTTTGAGACTGGCTTGTACAAAATGTCGTCAGCCAGCCTATGGAAATGATCACGGAGAAATGAAATGATTTCATCATTTACGATATTAGGATTTCACAATGCTGAAAGGTATTTGTGCAACTTTCTCATAAACCGGATTATCTGGTGATAAACCATTCCGGCAATGAGCCGCCGTTTGTATCAAAGATCACATCGCCCCAGAAATACATCATCAGGGTGATAATGACTGCACCGGCAAGGTTGAGGATCAGCCCGGTCCGGGCCATTTGCGTTACGGTGATCCGGTTTGCGCCAAAAATAATGGCATTGGGCGGCGTGGCCACCGGGAGCATAAAAGCCATCGATGCCGATATCGTTGCCGGGATCATGAGCAACAACGGATTGATGCCGGTGCTGATCGCCATACCTGCCAGTATCGGTAAAACCATTTCGGTCGTCGCCGTATTGGATGTCAATTCGGTCAGGAACGTGATGATGAGGGAGATTGACAGGATGATCAGAATGGGGTGAAAAGAAGCCAATCCGGCAAGCTGTCCGCCAAACCACAATGAAAGTCCGGATACTTTAAAGGCGGTTGCCAGTGCAAAGCCCCCGCCGAACAATAACAGGATATTCCACGGTAATTTTGATGCGGTGTCCCAGTCCATGATTTTTTTACCTTTTTCACTTTTTGAGGGAAGCAAAAAGAGGATGATTGCCATAAAAACAGCCACCGTGCCATCATTGATCAATTTGCTTTGAGGAAACAGGGCCGCCCAGCCAGGGATCCGGATCATGCCAAAATTAAGGTCAACGCGGAACAGCCAAAGCAATGCTAATACGACAAACACCGTAAAAACGATCTTTTCTTCGAAACTGACCGGTCCCATGTTCTTTAACTGAAGGTGAAAGGTATTTTTTTCGATCTCCGTCCATTCTCCTTTTTTCGGTTTGAAACAATAGTACAGGTAGCCCCAGGTAAAAGCGCCAATGATCAAGGCAAGGGGAAATGCAAACAACAGCCATCTTGAGAAGGAAATTTCCGGAGCATCGGGAAAATTGATCGTAAAAATCCGCACGAACGACAGATTGGGAGGAGTTCCGACCAAGGTGGCCACACCTCCGATGGATGCTCCGTAAGCGATGCTTAGCAGTAATGCCACGTTGAACGTTGAGGTGTGTTTATTCCCCATCATATTATCCAGTTGGGTGATCAGCGACATCGCGATCGGAAGCATCATCATTGCTGTGGCGGTATTGGAGATCCACATGGAAAGAAAGAACGAGGAGATCATAAAGCCAAGAAGAATACGTGACGGGCTCACTCCGGTGATGCAAAGAATATGGAGTGCGATACGTTTGTGCAGGTTCCACCGCTCCATGGCCAGTGCAACCAAAAAACCACCCATGAACAGGAAGATCACCTCATTGAAATAAGTCGCCGAAACATCTTTACCATCCATAATCCCGAACAACGGAAAAAGAGCCACGGGAAGCAGCGAAGTCACTGCCAAAGGCACCACTTCGGTGATCCACCAGGCAGCCATTAGCAGGGCGACGCAAAACGTATAGGTTACTTTGGGATTGCCGGGTGTAAAGTCGGCGAACAGCAGAATTCCAACGATGATCAGCGGCACGATCAGAAAGCTGATAATTTGTTTGACCTTCATAAGCAAGTTTAGTTTTGTAGCAATATGATCAGGGAGCCTCAAAGGATTACAATAAAAAAGACCCGGTTCTGAAAAGTTCCGGGTTTCTGTTATATGAACTTGAGAAGTTCTTTAAGTTCTTTTTCTGAAATATCTCCTTTTTGGGATTTATCGTAAATGGTAAGCAGGAATACTTTCC
>CAZOYZ010000073.1:7712-15217 GCA_964584045.1 uncultured Prolixibacteraceae bacterium
AAGCGGGGGTCGTGATTAGCTTATAGCTCATCGAGAAATTCTTTAGCAGATTTGGCTTTCATTTTACCCTGCTCCATAAGTTCAACCTCTTTAAGCCCTTCTTTTATGCTGCCCCATATTTTACGCTTGGCAGGAGAAAGTTTTTCTTCCAGTTCCAAGAGTTTATTTTTCTTCTCGTCAACTTCTACAAAAGGGAAGTTTTTAATCACCTTCATGAAAAAACGGTACTCACTTTCAGGTATGTTTAAAACAACTTGTTTCATAATCATAATGCTTTATCCATATGCAAAAACCTTATAGACTTTGGACTGCTCTGTGCAAAATTAGTCAAAAACTTTCTACAAAGAAAGAATTAATTATTTGTTCTAATGTATTTTGAATCAGGTTACCGGTTGAGTAATAAAAGACCGTCCCAATTTGTTTTGAGACGGTCTTTATTTATCCGGCCCTTTTGTTCGATCAGGATCCTGCCCGGAAGGACAGGGCAATCCAGACATTCCTGTTTTCGGTCCTGACTTTGTTCAGAAAACTGAAAAGCGCGTTATTTGTATTGTCGACAGTAAGACTCCAGCCGTTAGCGGCGTCACCATCAAAATCGATGTTTTCGGTGGCGAGCGCCAGCCTTTTCTTTTTCCAGTCGATGCTGCAGAAGGTGGCCGTGATCGTATCGTCCATTCCCAGGGGCTTTGTCCAGTAGGGAAAATGGTTTTGATCCAGATTCAGACTGAGCTTCCGCTGGGCATCGCTTGCCGCTGTTTTAAATAAATTCCATTCATTCGGAAAATCATGGTTCACATTAAACAGCTGCAGCAATCCGCCGTCCGGGGCCTGCAGGATGTTTTCCAGAACGTGGCCTGTTGCCGCGCTTTTTAGATGACCGGCTTCCCTGCACGTGTACCGGATATGCAGGATCACATCCGAAATGGTATCAAAGTCGAACTGCGGAATATCATTGGGCAATTCAATTTTCCATTTGCTGATCGCTCCCGCTCCCTCAAAAGGCAGGTACCGTTCGTCGCGCAGGTTTGTTTCGAACAGTCCGCTGTCATTTTGTGCGGTACTGGTCACGACCGATTGAATGGCGCCGTTAAAATCGCGGAACCTGATATCTTCCGATCCTGCCCGGGGGTAATCGTCACCCTTTAATGAGGAGGTGCGGATACTGCTCTGCAGCAACGACAGCTTTGCATGGACGGTCGTGAACGGTCCGGTGATACATGGAATCGTGATCCCTGCCGTTTTGATCCGCCGCATGTACTGGCCCGGACTGTCCATATCGTACAGCCATTCCGGGATCTCAAATTCGCAAGAGCCTGTGGCTTTGAGTTTCAGCAGTGCCATGGGATCAAGCCGGTGAAGGGACACATGCTTTGAAATTTCATATTCCCTTTTGTTATTCTCGTGATAGGCCATTTCAAGGCGCTTCAGATCGAGGTACAACGTTTCTCCTGCCAGCAGTCCTTTACGGGCGCTGTCCCAATATCCGAATTTGATCAGTTCCAGGTTGTCAAACTCAGGCCGCATGAGCTCGTGTTTCATGGTCTGCTCGCTCTTTTTGGCCGTGTCATATGCAAACTGGTAACAGGAGAAGAAAATTTTCGAGATTTCCCCCTGCATCCAGTTGTACAGTTCCTCATTGGTGAACTTATCCTGAAGGAAGGTATGGACTTCTTCCGACTGTTCGATCTGTTTTAAGTGGGTTTCATAATCCTTTTTAACGATCTGTTCCCTGATGAGCGAAGAAATGATCTGCCTTCCATAATGGACCAGTTCCCGGGCTGCTGAGTTTGCCTGGAAGACATAATCTTCCGCTCTCCGGTAATAACCCGCCATTTTGGATGCCCTTTCGGCGCTGTACGCAAATGCGTCAGCTACCTTTTGAGCGATATCCGCCCCGCCGTCGGCCATTGCTTTTAGCTGGACGCCGCCAAAGCCTACTTTTGCGCCTACGCCGAGGGGAGTGGCATGTGCATCGAACTGAGGGATCAATCCAACAATAGGCGAAACCAGTTTTAAGATGGTCGACAGGGCACTGAACGTATCATACGAGGGCAGGAAAATATTGAGTTCGGCATCTTCATTCTTGTTCAGGGGCAGAGTTTTTCCCAGCTGACCTCCGAACATGCCGGTTACGATGTTCCCGGCGAACTCCATAATGCCTCCGACAGTGGTTTCCTTCCGGTATTCCTCCATGGCAAGCTCGCCTGCATAATCCTGTACAAGCCGGGCATACGCTTCATCGAATGTTTCTTCAGTCAACCCGCTTCTCACCAGATCAATTGTTTTTAACTTGTCCAGATCGGCTTCGCTGTTCCCCAGGATACGCTTAAAATGGCGGTACCGTTCAAATACAACGGCTCTGCTTTGTAAGAGCGACTCTGTTGCAGCTTCTGTTTCCTTCCACTGCAGGAATTTCAGATCCTGGACCAGCTTTAAAATATTCAGTTCATGCTGCTGCCGTAACAGGATCATATGTTCGGCATCCTTTTTCTCCAAGGCTGAAAGCAACGCCGCTCCCAACGATTTCACTTCGGCACAGATCTCCATGGCCTTCTGAAGCAGGAGCGGACCACGGACATTCGACAGCGGCTGATTGATATTGTTCACGATACTGCCGATGTCCAACCCTGCGGCTGCGGCTTTTACCAGCATGCCCGGATCGATCGGCGGGTCGAACAAAGGAAGCTGGCGGACCACCCCTTCCATATTCATGCAATGCCTGATCTTGAACAGCCTGTCGGCAACCAGGTCCCAGTAACCAAGCAGTTTGTCATTTTGAGGAATGCAAAAGTACAGGCTTCTTCCAATCCCAAATGCGGCAGTCATGCTCCCTTCCACGACAGGCACAGTAGTCGTGGGATTGGTGTTGAAGGGAAATTCGTTTTCGATTTCGATCAGCGCATTCCCGAAAGCGTCAATACCGGCATCTTTGAGCTGTTTGTACGTTTTTGAGGTTCTTTTTCCTCTGGCCGGCACCTTCATCGGTTTTGCACCCAGAATGTTCGCTGCGAGAACATAAATCTGGGTAGCTTCGTTCAGTGTCTCAATCGTATCCTGTCTAAACAGATTGTCGCCCCAGGCGATCAGGTTATCCAGATATTTCATCAGGACATTTAACTGATACGCAAGATACCTTGTCCGGGCGATGACGTGTGGCTGAAAAGGCTTGTCACGCCATGCCTGGATGCTTTTCTCCATTCTTTCTTTCAGTTCGTTGTCATCGCCTTTGGCCAATTCCGTAAGCAACTCCTGGATGAACTCCGCTTTGGTTTCCTGCCTGAAGCGCAGGAACCGCCAAAATCGTTCCGGCGGATCAACGGAAATATCATTGCTGGTCGGGTCAAAGAGATAATGGAACCATTTTTGGGCTTCGGCAAACCGCTGATTTTTACTAAGATGAACGGCAACAATCAACGGGGCATGAAAAAATAGTTCCCAGTTATAGATCGCGTAAGGGCCGTCATCGCTTACATCGATCTCCTCTTTGGGGAAAGGCGATAAGGCATAGCTTCCGGGCGTGTACCAGATCGTCAGGTCCTGTTTAAGCGTTTCATGATAGCCGGCATCAAGAAGGGCAGGTAAACCATCCCGGTTCAGCGTTTCGATGAGTTCGTCCGTATAGGGATGGTAATGCGTTGAGAATTGATACCGGATATCCCTTCGTGCTTTTTTTTGAATAATCCATTTGGAGTAAGCTTCTGTCCGAGCTTGATACTCCAGCAAACTGGTATGAAAATTAGTCTGTGTAGCCATGATCTGTCCAATAAATGATTAAGAATTAAAACTCATTCCTTTCATGTTTTTCCCGGCCGTGTCAAATACCACCTCGCCAAAGGTAAAGGCGTCGTTGGTCGGTAACATCTTACTGAAGTTCACATTGGTGCGGATCGATTCCTGGTTCCATTCCCAGGGATTGCCGATGATGACTTCTTCTCCGATACCGAAAACCTCCTCCGGTGGCCATCCGGCGATGGGCTTATCGACCAGGACAGGAATGTCCTTATACCTTACCGGTGTTTCAAGGAACGGATAATACTGCTCAAAGCGCCTGACCGGCGTATAAGTACTTTCGTCCGGACTAACAAAGAAGGTGCTGTGCTCATCCGCATAAGACAATGGGGCTTCATACTGATTTTCGACCGGATGCCAGGTTGGAAGGATCGTAAACCCATTGGTGAGCGCACTCTTTTTCGTCAGTACCGTTTCGGTGATTTCGTTTTTGACGGCTCCCCAGGGTTGCCTGACGTTCACTTTCATCACTCTTCCCGGCATGAGGAACTGAGTGTTGTACAAACTTGTAGGTTCCGATGTGCCTTCAAAGGGTTTAAACCAGGTGATGTACAAATTATCCCTTACCTGGTTGTAAAGGGTAGCGTCATCTTTGTACTCCAGATACGGCGGTGCATTTTTTGAAGTGAATGTAAAGACCGCATTAGTTTCGCTGCTGCCCCGGTACCGGATATAAAAGATGAGGCGTTCCCTGAATTTTCCGGTCGGATTCTCGATCCGTTCCTTTCGTCCGTACACCAGTAATAAATTACTGTCAAACGATGATAAATCTTTGATGAGCATCGGCTTTTTGAGTTCGGTCGATTTGGGAGAGGTCCATTTCCCTTTATAATACTCGCCCCAGCATAGGGTCACTTCCACATTCTTCTTAGCGTTCTGTCCCCATGACTGGTCAGCCATCGTCTGTGGAGTCTGATTGCTGTTCCCGTCTGCAGGCTTTTCGAAAGTGGTCAGCCAGAACAGGAAGAGCCTTTTCCTCCAGACGATCGGGAAGATATGATCGCCCTCCACATTCAGGCTCACTTTTTCCCAGGGAGTCCAGTATCCGTATTCAAAACGGCGGTAATAATATTGCCGGGTATTGCCCATTGTGCGTCCGAAAACATGCAGAATATCATCGTCCTGATTTTTCTTTTCGTTTTCCTCCAGATAGGTGCCTACGATATCCAGCCTGGCAATGTCGTCCAGTTTTTTGAGGTAGTTCAAAAAGGCCAGCTCTGCCGATTCGTCGGTGACCTCCGCCTGCAGCAATTCGCCTTCCAGCTCTTTGAAGAGAAACGATTTATTGTCCCTTAATTCCGGCTCCAGCCAATTCTCGGGATAAAGGAAGACCTTACGGTTGGCTTCCCATACCCGGTACCGTTTCATCCAGGCCCAATGATCGGCCCTGACCGATCCGGGATCCACATCAGGCTCAAGGTTCATCAGGCATCGCTGAATGAACAACTGGACGGTCGACAGCGCCTGCCTGATCCGTGAGGTCTTCATACAGGCATCCATTTCCACGTCAATGAGAAAATATTCATACAGTTTATCCGGGTTATTCACTTCCGGGGATGGCTTTTGATACTGCAGAATATAACTTACCAGGGCATCCCTCAGCAGGTTTCGCACAGGATCGCTCACCGTTTGCATGGTCTCGAGCCATACGGCTTCGGTGACCTTTTGTTTGACGGTGGCCTTGATCCCGGCAACGAGTTCATAAGCCGGGTCATGGGTGATCCAGGTCAGCACGTTTGTATAGGGATATTTGACGGGGCTCAGGGAATTCATGGCCGTGACCACTTTTCTCAACGCACTGAGCTTGGACAGATCGCTGCGGTTCAATCCAAAGTGGCCGAGCACGGCAGTGAGGTCCGCTTCCTGCCAGAAGTTGAAATATTCCAGGAGAAGTTTATCAAGCGAATTTTTTACCGACGGATCTTTCAATACCTGCAGCCAGGTATTTTCTTCCGGTTCGTTTTCTTCTTTGATCCGTTTAAAGCTGACCAGAAGTTCCAGCTTGTCCCACAAGGCGGCCAGATCGGGCGCTGAGATAGAGCCGTCGGTGTCCAAATTCAGAAAATCGCGCGTCTCTGTATTTTCGGAAGCAAAATAATCCAGTTCCTGCGGGGTGAACTTGAGCAGGTTTTGGAGTTGGGCTGCTTTAAGCAGTCTGACCAGCGATGTCCGGGCAGCGACAACCTGGGCCGATCCGGTGAGGACAGAAGCAGGAATTTTCTGCTTTTCCATGCCTTTGGTACGCCAGGAAACCGTTACGCCTGCCGCCGCGGGCAAAGCGGAAATGATGAGTTGCGCCGGGTGGAGCGTGCCTGCTGTCAGAGCCAGCGGAGTTGCATTCTTTACTTCTTTGTCCGCTCCAATGGTCACACCGGAAATCACGTCTGCCGAGTCGATCTTTAATGATACGATCGTGTTTTGAGGGGCCGACAGGTAGATCAGGTAATCGTCGGTCGCGGGAACGTCGATATAAAAATCATACGTTTGGTTCTGATCAAACACCAGGCCCTTTTCCAGCTCCGTAAAATCGAACAGCACAGATTGATTGTTGTCAGTCACGGATTGAATGACCTCCTTTTTACCGGTCAGCACGTTTACTGTATCCGGTTCGGTTTTCAGGATACTGATCAGGGCTTGCCGCAAGCCGTTTGCTTTAAGCTTTGATTTTAATTCCGGTAAGATCAGTTCCACCAGCTTTTTTGTTTGAGCTTCAGGTGATGGTTCGGCAGTCACTGTGTCGTAAATAACCTTCAGCTCGGGGAAATTGGCAGCAAAGGCTGCCAGTTCCGCATTGCTGTCGGTAAAGAGCTGACCGACCGCAGTCTTAAAACCGGCAATGAATGCATCAAGCCCGGGTTGTGTGGTGATCGTTTCCATATCGGCCGGCACCAGACTGTCCGCGGCATTTTCAAGAGCGGTCTTCAACGGATTCGATAAGATACCTGCAAAGGTGACCGTCTTTTTGAACGGATCAAAACCGGGCGCAGGCTGTACTGCGAGTAACTTGGAGGGCAGGCCTTCCTCAGTGGTATTGAACGGTGCTGAAAAAGTTTTCGTGTTCAGCAGTAATTCAAAGAAAGTATTGGTGGTTGCGGCATCGTACACCAGGAGCATTTTGCTTTTTGCAAAATTGAAGTCGGCTTGATCCGGGGCGACGTTGTTTTCCTTTTCGACGGCATTGAGCGTGTCCTTCAGAAGTTTGACGTTTTTCAGCAGGAACTCCGGCTGAGGTGTCAGTTTCCCGGTCAGGTCGTGATGACGAAGAACATAGCTCAGATCAGCGATTTTTAATGATGCGGCTTTTAATTGCTGTGCGATAAGGATAAACCTCATCAGCGAAGGCTTATCGGTCTCCATGTCATCGGCAAGCGGATCAATGCCGGCGAAAGCGCTCAACTGGACCGTCTCCGGAAGGCTGATCTTCAAAATTTTTGCGAGCTGGACCTGCCTTAGTTCCAGCGCATTTGCCGTGTCCGAAACCAGCAGCAGATCCGGATACTTCTTCTCGGAAAAGGAGAGCAATTCCGCGATTTTTTTGAAATTGGCGATCCTGTCGAAGAGCTGAATGAATACGTTATCAAGATTAGCCTCGGTGATCTCTGCAGCGGGGAGCGGCGACAATACTCTGATCATTTGATCCAGCATACTGATGCCCCAGCCTGTTTTGCGCATCAGCCTGAGGAACCGGTGAAACTTGTGATAGTCCGCCGGCGTTA
>CAZOYZ010000074.1:0-7606 GCA_964584045.1 uncultured Prolixibacteraceae bacterium
GGTGCGGTGATAAACCCGGTAATCGTCGGTATACTCTTTCAGCGAGGGGTTAGGAATGATGTTAAATCCGCCGGCCTGATTTTCCGACGGGAGGGCATTGAACAAGGAAGCGGAGATAAAAGATAAGCTTTCGTTTAATGGAATACGTTCATCATCCAGCGGGAAGCCGGTCACCGGCAAAACATTACCGCTGTTGTAAGGGCTAGCCAGGAAACCGTACAACAGGATCACCTGAATTACCGCTGTTACTTTGATGATCCGCTTCATGCCGCTAAGATAATAAATTTACTTTTTACATTCTCGCATCATCCTTGGTTTTTAAACTCAATGACATCTTGGCGGGCGGAATATAAGTGATTGGGCTTTATGTTTTTCCTACCCCAGTCAGGTCACCGGAGCAGCCACTTCATGCTGAGAGCCACGCCGGTGTGATCGCCGTTTTGTTTTCCGGCATCGATGGCCAGGGTTGCTGAAAGAGAGAGGGGATGGTTTTTGGCCGACCAGCTAAGCTCGCCAAAAGAGAGGAATTGTTTTTGAACTGCGGCGTAAGGTTGGTGCCAGGTGCCAAAATTTCGCGACCAGGTAAGCATAGCCTTCCATCCCAGTTGTTTGGACAGACAGCCTTTTGCTCCCAGGTGGAAGGCGCTGACGCGGTTGTTTTCAAACCCGGCCGCCAGGCCTTCCTGGTTGCGGAAGAGCGGTGAAAACAGGGGTGTTCCCAGGCTGTAGCCAAGATAGGAAAAGCCCGTTTGATAGACATCGTGGGCAAAATAATTATCGCGGCCGCGTTTATGCACCCCGGGAACAGGCGTGTCGTGAATGCTGCCGCTTTGGTTTTTTGAATACAGGTATTCAATCAACCATTCCCCGAACAGGGTGCCTTGTCGTTTTTTGCGAATGTGGAGTGTATACAGGTTGTCTTTCGCGTTGGCCAGTTCCATACCCGACCGGTCTTCGAAAGGATGGCTAATGTATAACCTCATTTGGAACTGCTCAAAGTCGCGGTGAAAGCTGAGGCTGTAAGCGCCCAGTTGGTTGCCTGAAGCATTGGTCTGGTCGCCTTCGCTGAATTTGGCGTCGCCGTTTTTACCGAGGATGTAACGGAAATAGCTTTTCAGGTCGTCAGGTAGCTTTTCGCCGGAGGGGAGGGTTCCTCCCCAGAAGACATAGTGGTCGATGCCTGCGCGGATGCGGAAAACCGGGCTGGCGAGAATTTCAAAAGCCAGCGATTTGTGGTGCAGGTGGGGATGGTCGACGACCCTCGGGCCGGATAGCAGTCCTTCGTCATACTCGGCGCTCACCCGCAGCCAGTCGCGGGCAAATGGCAAGGGGACAAAGCCGGTGGTGGAGAACCGTGCCACGGGATAAGGACGGGCATTGAGCGAACGCATCAGGTTGCCGTTACTGGCGGACAGCCCTCCCAGTTGCTGATCGTCCGTAAAAGCGCCCAGCCTGAAGGTGAGGGTTTTCCCCGACAATCCTGCCCAGGTCTGGATAAGGCGAAGGTCTTTCGTGTTTTCGCCCGACAGAAAGACCAGCTCGGCACCATAGCTCCATGTCAGGTTGCTGTTGAGCGGGGCGGTACCGTCGAGTTTTCCGCCGGCCGTCTGCAGCCAGCTGTTTCCGCCGGCGTAACGGCCCGATTGGTTATGCGTAAACCAGAAAGGCAGGCTGTTCCCTGTCCCGGCCATTCCCCCGATGCTGATTTCGGACTTTAAAGCCGCAGTCTGCGCTGCAGCGATAAAGGGGCATAAGAGCATAATAGATAAGATCCGTGTGCGCATCCGTGTGTGTTAAGGCTTATTCAGTTTCAAAAACAATTTCGTCTTTTTCTGTGTTGGTAAACTCATACTCCAACGTCCGGTGCAACCCCTCCAAAAGGGTATACGGGGCACTGAAGCCGCATGCGTGGGCTTGGGCTGCATCAAAGCTGGTGGTGGCGCAGAATTTCTTCACCCTCACCGAGCTGACAGCAAATTTGCGCCCCGTAATTTTGGCCAGCGCATCGAAACCGTATCCGCCCAGCATACCCAACCAAAACGGAAAACGGACAGAAGGTATTGTCTTTCCCAGGCTTTCTCTGACCCGGGCTAACAGCTCGTTCATACTAAGATCGGGCTTGTCGACGTAATTGAACAGCCGGTAGCCGGGCTTCGTATGCTCCAGCTGAAATTTGATGAAGGCCGCAACGTTACCCACGTAGGCCATTGACTTGCAGTTGTTCCCGTTGCCCACCATCAGGAATTTTCCTGAAGCAATCTGTCTGAGCAGGTTGTAGACGTTGCCGCGGTTGCGTTCTCCGAAGATGACTGTAGGCCGGATGATGGTCAGCGAACGTTCACCGGCGTTCTCGCGATACCACTCCCGCAGGACTTCTTCGGCCTGCCATTTGCTTTTGGCGTAATGATTGAAAGGATCTTCAGGGTGCTGCTCATCGGGATTGGATTTGTTCAGGCCGTAAACCGCCACCGAGCTGGTGAAAATGATGTTCCTGACTCCGTTTATGTTCATGGCTTTCAGCACGTTTTTCGCTCCCCGGACGTTTACATCGTAGTAAAGGGAAGCGGGGCTGACGTCGTCACGGTGTTCGGCAGCCAGGAGAACCACTGCGTCCTGCCCTTTCAGTGCCTGTTCCAGATCCTCCTGACGGCGGACGTCACCGATCGTCGTCAGGTGCGGGTAAAACAAGCTTTGTTGTTTGTCAATAATTTTAACGGTGCAGGTTGCTTCCAGGATCCCGGTCAGGCGGGTGCCCACGAATCCGGAAGCGCCGATAAGAACGACATTCATCATGATACTGTTTTTCGTAAGAATTTGTAAACAACAGCGAGGGCGAACGCGGGAAGCAAGCGTGCCGCGCTGCGCAGGACCATATTAAGCACATAAGTCCGGCTGTCGATGAAATGCAGACGGTAGAATGCCCGTTGCAGTTTCAGCTCCTGCCTGAAAAAGGCCACTCCTTTGCGGCGGGCCAGCATGTTGTTGCCAACCCTCCCGTACACCAGGTTTTCTTTTATGTTGGCAGCTTTATAGCCTTTCATCAGCATCCTGACCCAGAGAAAATAATCTTCGTAGCCGGGGAAGGGCTGATAATTGCCGGCATCGGTCACGGCCTGTTTTTTGAACATGACCGCCATATGGTTCATCGGGTTCCGGGTCCTGGAAAACTGCATGATCTCCTTGTGCGAGCCGGGCACGGCTTTAATGGCGGTGATCTCACGGAAGTGGGTTGAAAATTCAGCAATGTAGGAGCTGATGAATGCAATTTCCGGGTTTTCGGCCAGATAACGGATCTGTTTTTCAAAGCGCCCGGGAACCGAAATGTCGTCGCTGTCCATGCGCGCCACGATCTCTTCGGAACAGGCTTCCACGCCTTTTGCCAGCGCGATCCCCAGACCCTGATTTTGGGCAAAGGTGACCAGCCTGACCGGGGCCCTCAGTGAAAAAACGGAGATCACAGCGTCCAACTCGGGCCTGAGCGGACCATCTTTGACGATCACTATTTCGGTCGGTTTGAGGCGCTGGTCATCCCAGATGCTTTGCAGCGCCTCCCTGAAAAACTCAGGATTTTCTTTGTAATAAACTGAAATGAGCACCGAAAACGGGAGGTATGTCAAATTCGTTTCCATGACGGGGGAATGAGGTTAATTTCTTTTGTAAAGCGTAAAGCCCATTTCCTGGGCGCAATCACGATCTTGCCGGGGTTGGGGTTGAGCCACGCCCCCCACCAGCCGAAGGAACTCATCGAAATGATATTGTGCTTGCAGCGGGTCATCAGGAACATGTCCCAATGGCTGTTTTCCCCGCGATTCCAGTCGACCAGTATCATACCATCGTTTAACGGCAGGTGTTTTTTCACCCAGCCCGCCTGATCGGTGAAAATATAGAAGCGGGGGTGAACCGTATGTACCTTCATATAAGCGATTGCAGCAGAATAGTATTTCCTGCTGCAAACCCGCCACATGAGTTGCAGGCGCAACCGGAAAAAAAACTCCTTGAGGTTTCCGGGACGGTCGAGCCGGCGGACGTGCACGGCCACCGAATTCTCAGCCTCGATCTGTCTGGCTGCTTCCATGTTCTTTGCCGGCACAGACTTCCATTGAAAGGCTTCCCGAACCTGCACGGCGATCGCCGAAAAATACTTTTCATTTTGCCAGTATCCATCCAGATAGACACCGTGGCGGGCAAAAACTTCAGGGTAGTAGTCCGAGAAGTTGGGTTCGACAAAATGCGACTTCCGGATAAAGCGATTGGGGTTTGCAAACAGAAGCCGGCCGATGAGCTTCCTGAACCTGAGATTTCTGCCGTTGTCTTTTAGCCGGGCGATCTCCTTTTTGGAGGCTGTATGACTGTCTGTCACGATGGAGAAAGCGCGGCTAAGCCCGGGCGTCCGAAGGGTGTAGGCGCTAAAACCGGATAGGTCGAGCTTCGCGAGGGAGTTTTGCTGCCGCAAAGCCAGCCAAAAGGCATACTGGAACATCTGGTTCCCCAGACCGCCGATCATTTTAACAATCTGCATAATTCCGGAAAGGATTCTTTTCGAGATGAAATTTTCTTTTCAGGAAACGGATCAGGTTTCTAAGCTCCAGGCAAAGAGCCACCTGCGAGAAAGGGGCGATGTTGTTTTTAATGACTGCCTGGTCTTCCTTTTCAACCTGTTCCCTTTCCAGGGTCAAAGAGATCTGGGTGCTGTGACCAAAGAGCGAGATCACCGGAAGCTGTGTGTTGAAGCCTGTTTTACTCTTCTTCATCATCCTGAAATACCAGTCGGCATCGACGAGCCACTTCAGCTTTTCATTAAAAGGTTCAAAACGTTCGCGTTTGAAGATGACGCAGGCGGTGGGGCCGATGAGATTAAAGGCGTAGATCAGCGAAGGGAAGTACTTTAGAATGAATCGCTTCAGGACCGAAGATACCTCACTCCGCACGTTTCCGGGCAGATGGACCACCGTGTCCGATATCAGAAGGTCGAGCCCGTCGTTCCTGAGTTGCGCCAGGGCATTTTTCAGGAAATCAGGGTCAGGAAGGCGTTCGTCGTGATGCAGCAGTATCGTGTAGTCTCCCTTCGCCTTAGACAGGCCGAAGTTCCAGTTTTTCACAGCGCCCTTCGGCGGTTTGTTGCGCAGGTAGTGCACCTGTGGCAGATCGCTTTGGCAGACATATTCTTCAATATCCGAATGGACGGAATCGTCGGTGACAATAATGCTGAGGGAAACCCCCTTTTGCATCAGCACGGAATGCAGCGCACCGCGGAAAAGTTCCAGGCTGTTATAAGCCGGGATGACGACCGAGAAGTCGGGAAAAGTTTTATTCATCGGTAATGACGTATAAACAGAGAAAGTATAAAAATGCATACAAGGTATTGGCCAGCGTGCCGCCAAAGAACAACTCCATGCTGAGTCCCAGGAAAATACCCTGATGAAAGGCGTAGGCCGGGGCCTTGCTTATTTTTGAAAAAGCATGGAAGATGAAAGCCAGGAACAAAACAAGCGACACCAGGCCGTAGCTGTAGGAAACCGACAAGGCGAATGATTCGGTGACGCCCAGCTTTTTGAGGCTCTCCAGTTCGGGCCGGGCCAGGGACGTGTCGGGATAGTAGATCCCATGTCCCAGGAGCGGCTTTTGTGCAATTTGTTCGATCGACAGCATCCAGAGCTGCGAACGGAGAAAGTTCGATTTGTTCGATAAGGCAGTGAACAGGGTCGCAGCCACAGTCGCGGAGATGACCAGGACCGCGAACGACGACAGCAGCCATTTGTTCTGCCTGATCTTTGGCACGTAACGGACAACCAGAATGGCCATGATCAGGATAAAAATCCGGTTTGTTCCTGCAAACAGGATGTTGATCAGCGCCAGTACGACGTACAGGTACCGGAAGAACGGCTGCCGTTTAAAAGGGTCGTTGTCGAGCAGGTAACAAAGCAGGACAAAGGAGATGTAACCACTGCTCAGTGTATTGTTCATCACACCCGGCAGGCGGGGAAAGGTCTCACCCGGTCTGACGGTGGGCGTGCCGGTGTAAGGAAGGTCGAACCCCGATAACAGAAGGAGGTTGGTCAGGAAGTCAAGCGTAAAGATACACACGACCACCAGCATAAACGCCTTCAGCAGGTTTTCCCTGCCGGCGATGATCAGCGGAACTGCGGCAGTAAAAATGAACTGGGCCCACATCAGTACGGAGTACGCATCGGGGGTTTTATGCATCAGCGCGATCAACGCCGTGATCAGCATGCTTGTCAAAAAAAAGAACAGGTAGCGGTTGCGGTGCAGGTCGCTCTTCAGAAAGCTTGTTCGCACCGTGATCAGTACCGCCGGAGCCAGAAGGCTCAGGTAGAATATGTTGATCCCGGAAAATTGCCCCAGTCCCACCACCAGGGGAAGGATTAACAGCCTGTTCAGTTTGAGGGAGTGTAGATCCGTCATTGACAATACGGGTTGTTTCTAACCGGGATTTGCCCGTACCTGTTCTTTCTGAAATCTCTTATCCCCTTAACCGCGTAACGGAGGTGCCTGAGCTTGCAGGGAGCGAACAGCAGGATGACAAGAAGATCGCGGATCAGAATGGCCTTCCGTTTTTTCATGAGCCCGGGGAATTCGGATGAATAGACTTTAAACATATAGCAGTTGTTCCGGAAGATGTAATAGGTCCGTTCGGGACTGTGGAAATGAATGCAACGCTTTATTCCCGCAAACCCGATCATCTGATGGTCTCCCAGACGATGCCTGAGGATGGCCGAGTTGAGCTGAATGATCCGGTAATTTTTTATTAACGCCCGCAGACAATAGTCGTGGTCCACTTCGTCGATAAAAAGCTTATCGTTGAAACGGCCGATCGCTTCCCAAACGTGCAGGTTTATCAGGCTCCCGGAGGTCATGACCACAGGAGGCTCTGTGACCGGATCGGTCAGGGGATCGGGACGATGGTTGGCTGCATCGTTCCCCGGAGCGATCACCGCGACATTCTCCGCCCTGAAGTGAGGGAACTCGTCAAAAAAGCGGCCGTCGGCAAAGGCCGAGTCCTGGTCCATGGTCAGGATCCAGTGATATCCTTTTTTACAGGCTATTTCCGCTCCCTGGTTCAGGGCCGTGGCAATGCCCTTGTTCACCCCGTTATACACGATGGTCAGCGACGGATAGCCGGACGGGAATAGTTCCTTTAAAACCGGAGACCCCCCGGGTGTATTGTCGATGACCGCCACTTCCCTGACCCGTCCGGCCCAGGAACCGATATGATCTTTTATGTTTTTATTGGGGTAATAGGTAACCACTACGCCCATCAGTTCTTCCATGGTTATCCGGATATAAGCTGCAGCTTTTTGCACCGCAGGTAAAATTCGGTCAGCATGACCAGTTCGATCAGGATGCTGACGCCTGATAGGGTATAAATCGTAAAAGACGAAGTGAGGAGCAGCGCCGCAACGAAGGCAAAATAGCTGAAGGTGCCGTGCAGGACCACTGCCGAATAGTCCCGGTTAAAGCCTTGCGCGAGCAGGCTCTGGATGCCCAGGGCATTGCTGATGATCATCGGCAGGAGCGAGAGTGTCAGGATGCGCGCCACATTTGCCGCAGGAAGCATATCTTCTCCCGCAAACAGGACAATGAATTT
>CAZOYZ010000074.1:7706-15137 GCA_964584045.1 uncultured Prolixibacteraceae bacterium
TAGACCTGTACCGATAAATTGGCAATAAAGACCGACACTGATTCGGAAAAATAGCGTTTCAGCACGGCCACAGGAGTGAAAACGAAGGCGATTTTGTGGCTCCCGAAGATGACGTATAAGGAAATGATCCCCGAGACGACGGCGCCGATGCCGCTGACCACCGGAAAGAGCAGATAGTCGCCGGGCCCGTGGATAAGAACAAAGATAAGCACCAGCGCGATCATCCTGCTGATGAGGGTGATCCAGGTCATGTATTTCATTTTTTCCGTTCCCTGGAAGTACCAGGACGGGAAGATCACTTCGTAAAGGCATACCCACATGGTAAGGAGGAACAGCAGCTTATATTCCTTCACCTGCGGAATGATCAGGAATAACAGCAACAACGCAGCAATGGACAGCATGAACAGGATCATCTTCAGGATCAGTACTGCGCTCACGGCCTCGCTTAGCTTTCGGGGGTCGTCGCGGCTGACGCTCACCGATTTTGTCGCTGAGATGTTGAAACCGAATTCAACAGCGATCCGCAGATAGCCGACCGTCGCCTGCGCAAACACCACCAGCCCGTAAAGTTCTTTTCCCAGTACCCGGATCAGGTAGGGATAGGTTACCAGGGGCAGGATCAGGTTGAAGATCTGCAAAGCCGACAGGTAGGAGAAATTTGCGATCAGCTTTTGATGCCGGTCTGCTTTTTCTCTTAAAGAAGTGATAAGACGATTCACAGGCTCACAATTTTTTCCACTGTTCCTTTAATCCGGTCGCGTATTCCCGGCACACGACCAGGCCAATTCCGGCGAGTGTTCCCAGAAAGATGCCCAGAAGGAGGATCAAAAAATTTTTAGGAGCTGACTTTTTTGTGGGAATATGCACCGGGTCGATCACCGTCAGTACCGGTGTATCTTCCTTGACCTCGATCTGCGCCTGTTCGAGCTGTTTGGCCAGCTCGGTATAAACGGAGTAAGCGATCTGGTATGTGCTTTGCAATTGTTCCAACTCCGTTTGCAAAGCCGCAGTCGACATGCTTTTGCTGCGGTTTCTGAAAACAGCCAGATTGCGCTGCGCCTGCGCAAATTCGGCTTTCTTCTCGTTGTAACGGGCCTCTGTGAAGAGAAGTTTCTGGGTCGCTTTTTCAATTTTGAACCGGGTAATGTAATCCTGAAGCATCATGAGTGCTTTTTGTGCGACCTGGGCCGTGAGAACGGGGTCTTTCAGGATGACCCTCAGTTCAAGATAGCCTTCTTCTTCATTTTGTTCGAGGCGGATGATCTTCTTCAGTTTTTCGCGGACGTCTTCCTGGTCGCGCGTGACGGACTGCAGTTGTTTATCGCCGAACCGGATGGAGAGCGGCTCTTTTTCCGTTTTCGTTGACAGGCGGCGCGGCAGGCCGATCGTATAGCGCCAGATGGCCGGGACGATGCCTTTTTCACGGTCGCGGATGAGGTATTCAGCCAGGCTGACGGGTTTGTCGAACCCGGGGCAGGAGAAGGGGGTGTTCATGAGCTCGATCTGGAAGGGAAATGACCGGATGAGGCTCGGATAAACCAGCGGAGAAAGCGCTTCGGCAGAGGTCATATTTTTCAGGTCAATGCCGGCCATGGAAGCGATCGACGAAATTCCGCCGAGGCCGGCGAGTTTGTCCTGTTCGGCCGGGGGGACAATCGTAGCCGTGACGGTGTATTTATTTGGCGACAGCAGGGCGATGAGCAGGCTCAGTGTTGCGCCTGCAAGGATGCATTTGCCGATCGTTATTCGTTTCTTCCAGAGCCTTTTCGCCAAAACGAGCAGATCGATCTCGTCATTCCCGGCCGCTGACCGGAGAGGGTTGGTAATTTGTGTCATCGTGTCGTGCATTTGTTAGTCGCCCGCGTGTACTTTTAAGTTACGCGGAAGCGAAGCGTTGATTTTGATCAGGTGGCCGGCGGCGGACGCAGTGGACGGCTTACCGGTTTCGGCTGTCATTTTTCCGCCGGCTGCCGGTTCGTTCTTCAGTACGTGCAGCGGGATTGTTTTGACTTCGTAACGTTTTATTCTTCCGCCCGTACCTGCTTCCCTGACGCGGGCTGCCCGATAGCTGATCAATCCTGCCGCACCAAAACTCAGCGTGAGAAGCAGAGGAAATGTGAACGATAGTTTCAGGTTGAAGCCGATAGCCAGCAAGGCCAGCAAAATAAAGAAGACCGTATAGGTCAGCAGCAAGCAGGTAGCCTGGATGTGACTCAGTCCTGAACGGATGAGCAGGTGATGGATATGGTTCATATCGGGCGAGAAAGGCGGGCGCCCTGCTTTGATCCGGATAAAGAAAACGCGCAGGGTGTCGGTTACCGGTACGATCATCAGCGCGAGGGCAAACAGAGGTGCCTGCTCCACCCGGAAAGGGGAGCCGGCAGTGTAGTTCAGCTCACTGAAGCGGATGACCATGGCCGCCAGAAAAATGCCAAGGATGAGCGAGCCGGTGTCGCCCATGAAGATCTTGTTCCTTCCGCCTGCCAGGTTGTAATACAGAAAAGCAGGCAGCGTACCGCAGAGGGCCGCGCACATGATCGCTGAATTCAGATGACCGGTAAGGAAAAACCAGGTTCCAAGGATGGCTGAAGCCAGAAAAGCCAGCCCTCCTGCGAGGCCATCTATCCCGTCAATCAGGTTAAAGGCATTGATCAGCAAAAGGATCATCAGAACCGAAAGGGGTATGCTGGCTACCGGGTGGAGCACTTCAGCCGGAAACAACCCATAGGTATGCAGGATGCAGAACTTCCCGGGGATGACCAGGATCAGCGCCGCAGCCAGCTGCACAATCATTTTTTTTGCAGGGGCGATGACCAGAATGTCATCCTTGATCCCGATAAAAAACATCATCATGATCGCTACCGAGAGATAACGCAATTCGTGGGGAGAACCTTTCTCCAGGAAAAGCATCGAACTGATGGCAAATCCGATAAAGATGGCAATGCCTCCCATGGTGGGAACAACGACCTTGTTCAGGCGGCGTTGGTTCGGTTCGTCAAATAATTTTTTGGCTTTCGATACATTCACAATGGAAGGAATGACGAAAAACGTGATCAGATATGCTGAAAGGACAGCAAGACACAGATTAAACATCAGATGGTATGATTTTCAGATTATCAGACACAAGTATCAAGACGCAAGTATCAAGACGCAAGACACAAGAATAATTTTAGTAGGAAGAAAACATTTGTAAGTCGTAAGAATTGAGAAATGGCTGCATCAGGAAGCCATATAGCCCTTGTTCATTCTTCCTGGATCCGGTTCCCGGTTTGTGGCAACTTGCGATTAATTAATCAAGACTTAAGAATTCCGTTTGGGCGCGTTGGTAGTCTTCAGGTACGCCGATATCGATAAAATAGCTGTCGGAGACCAGGCCACCGAAAGACAACCGGTGAAGTTGTGTTTCCAGGAACTCTTTTTCAAACGAAAATGCTTTTTTATGGGGGAAATATTGTTCAATATGGTTGTTGGCGATATAAATACCGGCATTGATCAATCCTGCAGAACCTGGTTGCTTTTCGGAGAAGCCTGTGATCCTTAGCCGGTCGTTGATCGTCACGATGCCATAGCGGCCCGCGTCGGGCATGGGCTTCAACAGCATGGAAAGGTCGAAGTTCCCCGATTGGTGAAAGGCAAAAAGCCGGCTCAGGCATATTTTACAGAACGTATCGCCGTTGACGATAAAGAATTTTTCCCCTTTGAGTTGTCCCATCGCCTGTTTGAGGGCTCCGCCCGTTCCCAGTGCCATGTCTTCGATCGAATAGGAGAGTTCCGTTTTGTCGAAGCGGTCTCCCAGGGTTTTATGGATCATCTCCCATTTGTAGCCCACAGCAAGGATCACCCTTGAGATCATATTGCTCTGAAGCCATCCGAGGAGGTATTGAAGGAATGGCTTGCCGGCTACCGGTGCCATGGGTTTCGGAATATCTGAAATTACCGGCTGCAGCCTGGTGCCCAGCCCTCCTGCAAGTACGATCGCTTCCATGTTCAAAGTTCAACGTTCAAGGTTTAAAGATCGAAGCGCAAAGATCAAAGGTATCATTTTTTTGCGGCTCCGCCTCCTCAGTCCCATAAAAAGGGTGAGTAGGATGGATTCCGGCGGCGCGGAAATTTTATCTTTAGTTACGAAACGGATGGCATCCATGTGATGCCCGTAGTGCTTGCATCGAAGCAATGGCCTCAGGCGATTGCTTTTTTTGCAACAGGTTCATTTTTGATAATGGCCATTCCCGAAACCGGAACTTCGACCATCACGGTATAGTTAATTTGCCGGATACGGATTCCGACTTTGTGTTTTCCTCTGCATTCGACCAGTTCTCCGCGTACACCGGCAAGCGGACCAGCAAGGATCTCGACCAGTTCGCCCGGCTTCAGATCTTCACGGGTCAGTTCGACCAGCACCTGGTCCTGCCGGAGGATTTGTTTCAGATAAACAATGTCCTCATTGCGAACAGGGACTGCTTTTCCTCCGAAGGTGATGTAACAGACCACGTTGTCGGTCGCCAATACCCTGTCATAGTCTTTCCGGTTCACACGGACGAAGACATATCCCGGGAGAAGCGGCATTTCGACAAGCTTCTTCCGGTCACTCCACTTGCGGAGTTCCCCGCGCAGGGGGAGCCAGGCTTCGATGTTATTGCCGTCAAGGCTTTGCAGTACTTTCTTTTCTGCCCTGCTTTTCACATACACTACGTACCACTTTTTCATCGTCGAAAGATTAGTCGTTCGTCGTCACACAGGAGACTGAGAGAAGTTGCCTGCAATCCGGTTTTTTTCGTCCCGTGTCCTGATCCATTATTTTATTTGAGGATTGCGGCGAAGGCGATGGCCAGAGACGATAAAGCGCTGCTGATCGCCAGCCAGTTGCCGGTTCCTATTTTCTTTCCGGGTTTGGCCGGGACAACAATCTGGCTTCCGGGCTTGACGTCAGGGTAATTCCTGAAGAGAAATCCTTTGGTCACCTTACTTGTTCCGTTGCTGTAAATCACATACACTTTGCTTTTTTTCGCTTCGGTACTGAATCCTCCCGAACGTTCAATATAATAGTTTAGTCCTCTGTTTTTTTCCCAGGCCAGTCCGATGGGGTTGAGCACTTCTCCGTTCACCCAAATCTCTTCCGTTTTCATGGGCACGATAATCTCGTCACCTTCGCATAGAAAGTAGTCGTCGGATGCGCCGGGATTTGCCAGGATGTTTGCCAGTCTGATCTCCAACTGATTGTGGTTTTTGAGGGTGTCGGCCGGGATTGCTGTTCCGCCTGCGGACCTGATCTGATTGATCACGTTCAACTGCTCTTTTAGTTGCCCGGATACCCGGCGGTTTAGTTTTGCCCCCTCGATGAAGGCGTAGGGCGTTATACCGCCGGCCCGTTTGATCAGGTCGGAGATACGCTCATCCTTGCTGCTGATGCTGTACTCGCCGGGATATTTTACTTCCCCTCTGACAAGAACTGTCTTTTGGGCTTCATAC
Organism: uncultured Prolixibacteraceae bacterium; assembly: GCA_964584045.1. Classification (GTDB taxonomy): domain Bacteria; phylum Bacteroidota; class Bacteroidia; order Bacteroidales; family Prolixibacteraceae; genus JBCFBK01. The sequence continues at coordinate 13,176 of CAZOYZ010000074.1, forward strand.
GAAGGCGCTTTGCGGATGTAAACCTGATCGAAAGGCTCCAGCCTGAAAACGGCATCCTCGTTGTTCAGTGACAAATTGCGGTCGACGCGGAACTGGAAAAGCGAAGCCATTTTACTGTTGATGCTGCCGGCTTCTTCATAAGAGTTCCGGCGGGCCACCTCGATGAACGATTCGCTGGCGGCCTCGGTCATCCCCCGCGCCATGAAGATCAGGTCTTTCAGGGTCATGTTGCGATGGAAATCATATTGGCCGGGTTTCATGACTTCACCGTAAATACGGACGGTTTCTTTCTCACCCATGTTGAAGATATCGCGGATGACGATCTGGTCTTCGCGCCGGAGGAGGATATCGTTTTTACCTTGTAAAACCTGTTCCAGATCAAACGGGATGGTAGTGGGGTAGAGCTGGCCGTCGAGGCGGATGATCAGTCCCCGGCCCGAAAAGTGGTCTTCCCGGAGTCCGCCGGCCTTCCTGATAAGCGTTGAAAGCGTCATGCCTTCTTCGAGCGCATACATACCCGGGCGGAATACGGCGCCTTCGATAGAAAGCCTGTTTTCAAACCTGTCGATCACGGGCTCAGCCCGGAGCACATCTCCGTTTTTTAACTGCAGAGAACCATACTGACCGGGAACAATATCGATCAACTGATACTGGTCGTTGTGAAAACGGGTAAGCAGCAACCGGGAAGCAGAAGCTTTCCCGTTCAGCCCTCCGCTGTATTTCATCAGATCCTGGATGTGCTCGCCTTCTTTCAGTTCAAAGATGGCATTTCGCTTGAATTCGCCGGTTGTTTCAACGCGTTTGTGGTATGGCGGGATAAAGAGAATATCCTGGTCGCGCAGGGTGATGTTGGCGGCGGGGTTGGCGTTGATGAGGTAATCATACACGTCGATGGTGGTCAGGAGCTGATTGTCGCGCATGACGCGGATCTCTCTGAACGAGCCGTTCTCGTTGGGCCCTCCCGACAGGTAAAGGGCGTTGAAGGCAGAAGCCGTGGCAGGAAGGGTATAGGTTCCCGGGGTATTCGCCTCACCAATGACGTTGACCTTGATGGATCGCAGACTGGTAACCGAGACATCGGCGAAAGTCCGGGGTTCAGTACCACCCATGTCACTGTAAATGGCCGTCAGCCGTCTCGTGACCAGCTCTTTCGCTGCTGTGTAATCAAGCCCTGCCAATTTTAACGGGCCAAGGTCGGGAATGTAAACCGACCCGTTGCGGTCAATCCTGAGTATGTAGCTTTGCTGGCTGGCTCCCCAGACATGAATCACCAGCTCATCGCCGGCGCCGAGTACATAATCGGCCGGTATCGGAATATTCACCGACGGTTCGAAGGAAAGCTTCCTGTTGTTAAACAGATGAAATCCGTATATCTTTTTGGCAAGGCCGGAGACTTCCGTGTTCTTTTTTCTTTCCGGCAACGTGTCGGCGGGCAGCGGGTTGCCGGCATTCGTGCTCCGCAGCGAGTCCTGACGTGCCTCAGTCACAGGCTGCTGTTTCTCCGTATTGGACCCCGCCACTTCCCCCGACTGCATTTGCCGGATGCGCTGAGACATCTGGTCAATTTGCTGTTGGCTGGCACCCTGGGCCCGGGCAAGCTGACTTGCCTGCTCCAGCGTCAGGCCACGTTTATTCATTTCGTCGATCACTTTTTGTACCTGTTCATCGGTTAACTGGTCAACATTTACATCCGTGACCTGGCGTTGAGCAAATGAAGGACTATACAAAACGATAAGCAGTATAATGAGAAATGTTCCTGAAATTCTGTTTAACATTGATCTGGCTTTGTCTATTATAATATCCATATTGATAGTTCCTATCTCAGACCTGCAACTATCCTGCAATTTCCCTGTTCTCCCCGGGGGAATTGCTGCCGATTTACTGCAGATCATTTTATAGATGAATCCTCTTTATAAAGGGTTGCTTCGCGGAAGGCTTTTTTTTTCGGCGGCAAATTTCGTC
>CAZOYZ010000075.1:0-1877 GCA_964584045.1 uncultured Prolixibacteraceae bacterium
GCGCTTTTTACGTTTTTATCGGTCAGCGTGATATGAAACCGCACCGTCTCTTCGAAGGGATACCGGGTATCTTCATGGATGCGGACATTCACCCCTGTCGCGACTTTTGCTTCAACGGTACAGGGTGAATAGATCAACGCCGCCAATCCGCGGTCTTCGGAAGCAAACCAAAGGTGCCGCGTCAATTTCGGCCATCCCTGATGCAGGTTGGACGTACAGCACGGGTAGCCGGTAAGCAGGCCGAACAGTTGACCGGTCCCGTGGTAGGCGGTCACGAAATTCCGGTTCTGCCGCGAAACCTGCACCTGATTCAATTGCTGATAGTACTGGCGGGCGTCGAAGTTGTCGGTGATCTGTGCGGGCAGGGCGTTAAAGGCAACCCGTTCAAGCCAGTCGGTCCATTCGGTGTTCCCGGTTATCTCGATCATTTTTTCGAGCGAGAACATCATTTCCACGGCTGTACACAACTCGGACCCCTGGGTCGGATTGCCGGTATGCAGCAGCTCATCTGCGCCGTATAATCCGGTAGGCCAGCCATGCGTCCGTTTAAGGTCAGCATATCCTTGATGGATCGCATCGATATGTGCCCGGTCTTTCGTTGCCTGGTAACGGATGACCGGCTGCTTCATAGCCTGGGCCAGGTTGACGCAGTGGACGCTGAAAAGGCTCGACATGTGGTCTTTGTGTAAGAACAGATCGGTATAGTCGGTCATTTGTTTGGCGATCAGATCGCCCAGTTCCAGCAGGAACTGATCACCGGTGAGGTTATACAGCCAGTAGACGATCATCAGGTTGTCGCCGCCGCGCTCACGGCCCCAGAAGGTCCAGTGATCGAGAGGCGTTTTCGGCAATTCGTTCAGCTGGTACTGAAAATACCGGGTCATGAAAGGGATCACACGCTGATCGCCTGTGGCATCGTAATATTGTTTCATGAATTTCAGCACGACCATTTTAGGCCACCAGTCGCGGGCATTATTCCGCTGCAATCCGGGTTCGGGTTCCCGGTCGACCGACGGCCCGAAATAACCGTCAGGCTGCTGGCTTTGAAGTGTCCATTCGACCCAGGGCTGAACCTTGTCTTTCAGCTTTTGATCATCCAGAATATAGGCAAGAGGGAGAAGTCCGTCGATCCAGTACGGACCGCGCTCCCATACATCGCCGTCGCCCCCAAGCCAGCCGTTCCGCGGACCCATTACTTCTCCGTACAACGAATCCAGGTGACCGGTCATGCCGTTTTTCATCCGCAGCATCTGGTCCTTCAGCCAGCCTTCGGATTTTACGGCTCCTAACGGCAACTCGATATAGGGTTTGGTGATCAGTGGTTCCCGGTTATTTTGATACAGGCCGGCCGGTCCCTGAGCCTGCGCACAGGTCACCGATAACAGCAGGATCGCCGATCCGATACAGGTTGAAATGTTCTTTTTCATGGTTAAAAATTGCCAAACTGTTAAATTGCAATATGGTTTCACGGTCGCAGGGTAGCAAGGTCACAGGGTTAAGATCTTCAGTTTTCTTTACCTTTTCACCCTGCAACCTTGTTACCTTACCACCTTTTATTACTTGCTACTCATTACTCGTTACTCATGACTTCTTCAATCAGCATCTTTCACACATCTGAACCCGACAGTCGCTTTCCTTTCGAACGAAGGCGAGACCCGTAAAAGGTACTGTCTGAAATTCAGTTCCCTCGGCCCTCCCTGTACATACCAGAAACTGGATGAAGGGAGGAAGTAGCTTCCGCCTCTGACCATGACATACCGGTAGCTCGTATTGTCATACACATCGGAAGTCAGTTGCCAGACACAGCCTACCAGATCGTACAATCCCCAGGGATTTTTTCCTTTCGGATATTTTCCAACCGGATAGAGCGAACCATC
>CAZOYZ010000075.1:1977-13823 GCA_964584045.1 uncultured Prolixibacteraceae bacterium
GAAACGCTGCTTTCGTTGTTCGTCCCGAGGTCATACCGGTTGAAGGCATCCAGCCTGACGGGCACTTTGTATTTTCTGTCTACCGTATCCGGATGGATTTCTTCGTGACGGAACAGGTCGATGAAATGAAAGTTGTCCAGGGGGTCGGTTTCAAACAGGTGACCGTCAAAACCTCCCGGGTGAAGATTATAAACGGTATAGATCGTTTTGTCTGCAGCAGGCCATTGATTCACATAAATGCTGTCGGCGGTCGTCGGAACGAGCGGCAGGTAACCGGCCTGGAGAAAGTTTTCACTGTTCTCCCGCTGGATCATCAGGATTTTGCCCCAGTATCTCATTTGCTCATCCGACCATTCGAAGTGTCCCGGCGGGAAGTTGTTTATTTCCGTCCCGTAGCCGTTGAAAAATGACAAATTAAATTCGCGCTTTATCTTCTCCCTGGCTTCCTCCGCGACCCGGAATATGGCAAAGTCGGGTTTAATGAACTTGTTCAGGTTGAGCATTGGCGCGTAATAGAGGGCATTGTGTACCCGGCCTGAAGGGATCGTTTGCATGTCGGCCGGGACAGCCATTCCCTCGCTGTACATGATCACTCCCGGCCGGGCGGCATCGACTGCATTTTGCAGCTCAATGCTCCCTTTTCCGCGGGTATCCAGCACAAAGCCGTCAATGTTCACGATCTTGGTGATGTTGGTCATCCCGTCCAGGTGACCTTCGTTTGAACGGGTGCTTTCGTCCCACGGATTGTAGCAAATGAAGAATTTGGCGTTCAGACTGTGACAGAGGTCCGACAGTTGCCTCAGTTGCGGATAACCCCCGGGCAGATCCCGGAACATGTCCCACTGATTGCGTTGGTCCATGCCAAGGGCCGGCCACGTAGGCCAGATGCTGTACACCTCATAGCCGCCCATCAGGTTCTTCATTTTCTCCAGATGTTCCCTTACGTGAAAGCTGGTATCCTGATAGTCATAAAAACGTTTGTCCCAGCCCCCCATCAGGTTAACCGCGTAGCATTTGCGGAACCATTGCAGGTCGGGACGCCGCAGAATGGCATCATCAAATGTCCCGGGTTCCACATCATACAGGTAACGTTCCTGGAACATCAGCCGTAAGCCTTCCTGCCAGTCACCTTCATACTGGTCCATCCAGAAATTGTAAGCAACCGAACCACCGGGATAAAGGGTCGTTTCAAACCGGTCTCTCCGGCCGTTTTGAATGGTAGCCCGGTCACGCCGGGTCAGTGCGGCCACATTCCTGTCGCCGGGCAGGTCGATGGCAGAGAAGCCTAATTCCCATGCGTTATCGGGAACAATGACGTTCACCGGCGAATATCCCGGGCGGAAGAGGTGCGTCCTCGACAGCCCGTGATCGCCTTTTCCGGTGATGTACACATGGCCGGCAGATTCTCCCAGAGGGACTACATTGTGCAGACGTATCGTATCGGAGCTGAGGTTTTTAAAGCTAATCTTTCCTTTTATTCCATACGCGTATGGTACAGTCCGGAAGGTCACCTTCATCCCGTCCGTTTGGGAGCCTGTGGTGCAGTGCCGGTCGCCGATCATATAGGAGACCAGGGGCCTTGACCGGTCCCAGTTAATCCCGGGACCGGCCGACCGGATGACCAGATGACCGGTTGAGTCGATCTGAATGGATGTCAGTGACTGGCCCTGCACGGGAAAAAACCCGGCAAAAGCGATCAGCGCCAACAGGGAATATCGTTTGACAAGCTTCATCATCGTCCTATTGGATCGTAACGATCACGAAAGTCACCCCGTCGTTCAGCAGTATATAGGGCGTCGTCGCTTCGCCCGAAAGTCCGTCCTTGTATGCTTTTACCGTGAACGTGCCTTTTTCAGCCAGTTGCCCTTTTGTAAAAACGATGCGGCCATTCGCATTGGTCGTAGCGGTAGCAAGCTTTTCATCTTCGCTGTTGTATAATTCAACAGTGGCATTCTCTATTTTAGGATGGGTGGTGCCGGTTGCCGTACCTTCTACCTGAACCTCCAAAGCCGGTTCGGTAACCGATATGGTATCAAATTCGAGGTCTCTGTCGCACGAGGAGACCATCAGTCCGGCAAGTAAAATGAACGTCTCTATTAAACGGGCGCAAAGGCCAAACGGAGTTTGAGGCTTTGCAGGGCGTGAATGTTTCGATTGAGCGAGAGTAATACCTGACTTGTCAGGGCACTGCTGAGCGTGATAAACATCTGTCGAAGACGAGAAACGACTGTTGAAAACTGAAAATATTTTTTTCATAATTCACTTATTTTAAAATATCGAATAAGAAACACGGAATGTCGAACGGGTACTACCGTTCCTTGTTCGGGATTTCTTATTTTTTCAAACTGTAAATTTTCTCTTTCTGTTACATTTCATTACCTACACCGCCAAACGAATAAAGCGCCTGACCATGCATTTTTAATTCCGGTCCGGGGATCGGGAAATGGCGCACCGTGCCGGGGATCATTTGTTCCTTATTCCTGCGCCGGTCGAAAAATCCCAGTTGCGGCCAAACCAGATCGCATTCCACGTAACGTTCATAGAACAGTTTTTCCTCGAGCTGATCATAGCTTTCGCCGGCGCCGGCAGGAGGAAGCCCACCCAGTGTCACCCTCGAGTTGTTGATCAGCGTGGCGATCTGATTCTTATCGCCATTGGTCCTGATCAGGGCTTCTGCCAGATAGGTATCATTTTCGGCTTTCAGGAAATGGTCCACATTTCCCTGCCCCACTTCCACGATGTCATAATACCTCCAGTACCGGTACTGGGAAAGGATATACGTTCCGTAGCCCGCGCGGGTAGTACGGTCAGCACCGAACCAGTTCCGCATGCTGTCGTATTTGAAATACCTGTTGAGGCGCTGATCCGGGCAATTTGTAATGGCAGGCCAGTCTTTAAAGCTGTCGCTGCCGGGGGTAACCGGTATCGGATAAACGGAATTCGGATCGTTGGGGGCCATTTTGTTCAGCAGCCACTGGCTTGTCCGGATCCAGTTATAATTGTAAAGAACAAAATAATTGCTGCCTACGTCACGGGTCATGACTTTACCCCGCCATCCTTCATCGTAAGCAACCTTGAAGTCCTGTTGTAATCCTTTCTCTGCATAAGCTTTTACCTTATTCCAGTCCACCTGGGCATTCTCAGCCTGAGTTCTGGCATTCGATGCCATAAAGCGGGCCGCCATCGAGTTTGCAAATTGCAGCAGTAACGTCTTGTTGAATGTGAAGCCTGCTATCACCTGAGACGGGTCTTCGTCAATATCGTCTTGTTCAATAAGTTGAATGGCCATATCGAGTTTTGACAGCGCATAGTCCATCACTTCCTTATAATCTTTTGTGTTCGCCACGAAATCGAATGTCAACGCGTCATGTTCTTCGGTGAACAGATAAGCTTGATCATATAACAAAGCGATATTCCCGTAAAGTAAAGCCTGTACCAGATAGGTATGTGCTTTGGCCCGGTTGGTATAGTCGACGCCGTTCAGCGTGATCATAAACTCCGGATCTTCGAACATCTTTGACATTTTCATCGTTGTGCCCACGCTTCCGTAATAGTTATACCACGCACCGAAATTGATGATAATGACCGGGTCGGGCGTTTCGTCGTTAAACAGTTGACGGCGCGGTTGAAACCAGACTTCTCCCGAACCCCAGCTGTTCGTGCCGGACTGGAACAGTTCGGCGCAGGCAAAGGCCATGGTCGGACTGGCGGCTATCGAGCCGTTATACCAGGTATTATATCCGTTCCTCAGTAACGAGTAGAATTCGGCCGGGGTTGCAAGGTCATCGATATTGGGTTGGTTTTCATTGACTACATCCATGCTTTCGAAAAAATCGCAGGAAGCCGTGAACAGCATAAAACCGGTAAGTATGATTGAAATAATTTTCTTCATAATTCGTACGATTTAAAGATTAAAAAGTAACCGCGATCGATCCGCTGAATGTCCTGTACAAAGGATATTGTTCATTCGATTCAAAACGGAAAGCATTGGAATCCACCCCCTTGCTTTTGTCGGCTGTAACTCCTTCCGGATCAAATCCCGGGTATTCGGTCAACGTGAACAGATTTCTGCCAATGAAGCTAAGTCTGACGTTCTTTATAAACGGCAAGGAGTACAACTTAAAATCATAGCTTAATGACAATTCCCTGAGCTTAAGGAAAGTCGCATCAAAGATCAGGACGTCATTGTCCCATCCCAGCATCCCGACCTGCTGGCCGCCGTTGCTGTAATAGGTCACCGGTTTTACCTCGTTCCAGGGTTTGCCCGACTGATCAAACAGTTTGGGCTCGGTGGTATAGCGTACGGAATGGTTATAGATGGCCCCTCCGTCCTGGTAGGACCAGAGCATGTAAAGCGTCAGCTTTTTATAGCTTAATGTCGTATTCAGGTTAAGGTTGAAATCAGGCGTCATGCTTTTGGTCGGTAAGGCGACAATATTTCCCAGGTCATCCCTGACCTTTACAGGAGTTTCGTTGATCGTTCCTATTTCGCTGCGACGAACCACAAAACCCTGGTTGTTGACAACAAACAGTTCGTCGACCGTTCTTCCATCGGGTACCTGATTGGCCACTTCATCCAGGCTTTTGGCAAATTTGTCGAGGTATAAAACCCCGAACTCGACGCCTTCTTCGATCCTGAACCGTGTTCCGTCGAGCATGTAAGGGGTTGCATTCAGCCTGGTGATCTTTTGTTTAACCTTATCGAATGTTAAGCCGGCATTCCAGTACCAGTCTTTGGTTTTAAAGATATCGGCGCTCAGGCTGGCCTCCCACACTTTGGTTTGGATGGTACCGGCGTTCTGCCACTGAAATGCAGCTCCCGACAATGGGGTCACCGGGACCTTCAGGATTTGATCGGTATTATTGGCCAGCGAGTAGTTCACGCTAAAGTTGAACCGGTCAAGGAACTGCATGTCGGTACCGATCTCGGTCTCTTTCGAAAAGGCAGGTTTTAACAGCTTGTTACCCAGTGTTTCCATATTTCCCGGGACCCCGTTCTGGAGTGCAAAGACTTCATACTGCGCTTCGTATGGAGGCCGTAATCCGGCAACACCATAAGACAGCCTCAGTTTCCATTCATTGATGCCTTCAATCCTGAAGTCTTCGGTGATCCGCCACGCACCGGATAACCGGTAGAATGTCTGCCATCTGACATCGGACCCGAAGAGGGAAGATGCGTCCCTGCGGACCAGGCCGTCAAAAATATATTTGTCTTTATAGTCCAGTACCAGCATCCCTGCGATATTGTTGGCAATGCTTTTATAGAGGGTGGAACTGGTATTCTGGTTGGCCGACAGGTTCACAGAAGTGATTTTCATACCGCCGATACCCAGGTCGCTTCCTCCCCCTGAGAGGCTGGAAGAATAGGAATATTCATACAGGTATTGAAGTTTCAGCTTGGTATTGAAATCTCCCAGTTTCTTATGAAAAAGCGCATCGACCGAAAAGGTCTTTTCAATATTCCGCCACATCCCGCGGGAAATATAACCCACTTCCGGGGTCAGATCATATCTGAGCCGGCCTTTGGGCGTCAGGTACAGGTTTTCTCCGGTCGCCCTTGTTGTACCGTATGAGGCAGACAGCGTCAGATAATCGGTCGGATCATATTTCAGAGAGAAATAGGAGAGGAGTTTTTCCAACGTCGATTCGTCTTTGGAGTTGGCGATCAAATACAGTGGATTGACGATATTCTCGATTTTGTTGGCATTGACCAGGTAAGGGGTGCCGTCCGCATTCGGCGCCAGGAGATCTGCTCCGGGATCGGATCGGTAAAGTGACCCGAACACGCCGTTGGCCCTGTTGTCAGCAACTGTCCTGGTGTAAAGGTTCGAGGTGGTTAGTATTAAGTTATCCAGGAGCCGGTAATCCAGGTTCAGTCGGATATTGGTACGTTGGATACCTTCGACCATCTTCACCACGCCTTCTTCGTCGGTTGTTTGGATGGACGAGTACACGCTCATTTTATTGTCCTTTGAAGTTCCCCGAAGCCCGAGGTAGGTGGTGAAGTACGTACCGGGATTGAAAAACTGGTCAATATGATCGTAGATCTTCGGATATTTGTTATCATACACCTGATCCGGATCGGTAACCCCATAGTTGACCTCACCATTCACAATGGCACGGTTGGTGGCTGTTGACCGGTCCGGCACGAACCCCAGCGTGTTTTTTCCAAACTCGGTCCGGAAGTCGACCTGTACTTTGCCGGCTCCAACACCGCCGCCCCGTTTGGTGATGATGCTGACCACGCCGTTTGCGGCCCTGGAACCATACAGGGAAGATGCGGCAGCTCCTTTCAGAACCTCGATCGATTCAATGTCCTCGGCATTGACGTCGGCCAATCCGTTTTCCGTCAGGACCCCGTCAACAATATACAAGGGATTCGAAGTGCCAAAGATCATTTTAACACCGCGAAGCTGCACGTCAGAGTCAGCACCAGGGGCACCGCTTGTTTTGGTAATTCTCAACCCGGCTACTTTCCCCTGCAGCGCCGAAGCGGCATCGATCGCCGGAACCTTTAATAATTTATCGGATGATATTTTTTCGATCGAAAATCCCAGTTTTTGTTTGGGAGTCCCCGAAGCGACGCCGGTTACGATCACTTCGCTGATGGCAAGTGTACTTTCCTTTAACACCACATTCAGAGGCTGCTGGTTAGCAACCGGCACTTCCTGAGCTTCAAACCCAACAAAAGAAAACACCAGGGTCGCATTGCCCGGAACATTCGAAAGGAAATAATTTCCCTCTGCGTCAGTCACTGTTCCGTTGGCTGTATTTTTGACCATCACCGTCACCCCGGGAACAGGATCTCCGCCTGCATCGGTCACTTTCCCGGAAACGGATCGTTGCTGACCGGCTGTTGCAGCGTGGTCTGATCCCGTTATTTCCGGCGATGAGAGCACAATCTGTCTCCCTTTTACCGTATACGCAACACCGGTACTGTCAAACAATTTGGACAGTATACGCTCTATCGGTTCATTCCGGGCATCGATATCCACTTTCCTGTTCACATCGACCACTTTTTCAGAATATAAGAAGAAGAAATCGCTTTGATCTTCAATTTCCTGCAACACATTTTTTACAGTTGTGTTTTTCAGATCCAGGAACAGTTTAGTTCCCTGCGAATAGGATTCCGAAGCCAGCACCCCAAGCAGCGAAAACAGCACTAAAGCCAGAGTCAGTTTCATGATGATAAAGATTTTTACCACGGAAGGAAATACCCTCCCCTGTGAATGCTTCCATTCAATTTTTTTCATACTTTTGCTTTGATTAAGGTTAAAAATGGTCAATGACTGGTTGACGTTTTTATCAATCAACAGGAAAATGCGCTACCATTTTCCTGTTTTTTTGTATCATTTTTTATTAGGTATTTCATTCATAGGCATCTTCTTTATGTTTTATCTTTTCAGCCTGATCACTACTTTCTGTTTTGAATAACTGCCATTGGTCAGCTTTTGCCTGGGTGTCAGTTCATAACTAACGGGAGTAGCCAACTCCAGAAGTTCGAGCACCTGAGGCAATGTTTCATCGGCAAACCTGGCGGTGTACGTATATTTCCTGACCTGGTCAGCGAACGAAACCTCCACATTATACCATCTGCTCAGCTTTTGAGCCACAGTCTCAACAGGATCATTTTCAAAAACCAATAAACCGTCTTTCCATGAAATATTTTTTTCGATATGATTAAAGTCTTCCGTATAAGTATCGGTCTCCGGAAAATATTTTAAGCTTTCCTTCGGATTTAACGATTTGATTTTCTGATTATTGTGTTTGTTGTAAAGAATAATTTTACCTTCCACGAGCGAAGTTTCAATAAAATCGTCATCCGGATACGCCATGACATTAAATTGAGTGCCGGTTGCTTTTACTTCAAATCGATCTGTTTCAACAATAAATGGTACATTTTTGTTGCCGGCAACATCAAAATAAGCTTCGCCGGTCAGAAATACTTTCCGGCTTTCGTCATCGAACTGATAGGGATACCTGAGTTTACTGCCGTTGTTTAACCACACTTTTGTACCATCACCCAGTTCAAGCCAGGTCTTCGAACTTAATGGTGCCATTACTTCAAGATTTTTAAGATTACTCACACTTTTTGGGGAAGGAAGATTGGTGTAAATCAGCAGTCCTGAAACAGGGAGCAGAAGTACCGCTGCCGCGCGGGTTAAAACTGTCAGGATCTTCCTTCCGGAAGTCGATTTTTGGTGGCGGAAGGATTTTAAATTGATCCGGTGATGGATCTGATCCAGGATCCTTCCGTATTTTTGTTCTTCAGCGGCTGTGTCAGGCTCAAATTCGTTCCACGCTGCTGTGGCCTGCGATCTGCCTGAAAGCGTAAGAGCTTCTGTTTTCATCCATGAAAGAAGCTGTTCAAATTCTTCTTCCGTGCAAGTTCCCTGTAAATATTTTTTAAACAGATCTTTAGTCATTTTTTCAGATAAAATCCAAAAAGATTGGTCCGCGCAAAAGCCGTAATCCTGAATGAGATATCGGGCGTGCCGGGTTACTTTTGAACAGTAATACGTTTAACCCGGCGGACACCACTACCTGGCGGGTTAAATTTTTTTAATATTTTTTGCCTCTTTCAGCATGTGATGTTTGCCGTGAATTTTTTCGAAGGCTTTGAAAGAGAGGTTGCACGTTGGGAGAGCAGTTCACTGCAAAAAAAGACAGGTGAACAACAAATTGATCAATAAGGTATTATCAAGATGTTGCCGAAGGTATTTCAAGGCCCTGACCATGTGGTTTTCAACCGTATTTTTTGATATTCCCAACTGGTTTGCTATTTCGGAATAGCTTAATCCCTCTTCCCGGTGCAGCAGATAGATTTCTTTTTGCCGTTCGGGCAGATCCGCGATCACCGTTTTAACCAGGTTGTTGAGTTCTTCAAATTCAAATTCGTTGACCGAAGCCGGGGCAGCATGAATGACAGATAAATATCTGAGGTGTTCAAGGTATTTTTTATTGTTGATCCTTTTCCGGATGAGGTCGATAGAATGATTGTAAGCGATCGTAAAAATGAAGGAATCGGGCAATTTTGAATCATTGATATGCAGTCTTGATTCCCATAATTTCACGAAAACTTCCTGAACAATTTCTTCAGCATCCGCCTCGTTTTTAAGTATCTTAAGCACAAACGAAAACAATTTATGGCTGTAGTGCTGATAGAGCACGTCAAAAGCCAGCATGTCCCCGTTTTTCAGCCGGATCATCAGTTTCTGGTCTATTTTAGCGGCGCTCGTTTTCAAGTAAATCGTATTAGTCTCGCGCTAAAAGTACAAAAAAACAAGTTGCAGCGTATACGCTCTGTTTTTTATAAATCAATGGAATGATTTCTGTCCTAATTACCTGAAGGAATTAGCGGGAAAGGATGAGCATGCCGCATAAATTCAGGGGACGAACCCTTGCCATTCCTTTGCTTTGAGAGCCGGATGCGGAACGAACAGGAACCGGTTGTAATCTTCCTCAAATTGGGTGTAGATGGGTTTGTTCTTTTCAATTCCAAGCGCTTCGTAATGATTGGGTGTTTTAAGGATCAGGTCAGTCTTTCTGTATTTTGGATTGGGGATCCATGCTATCGTTCCCGCCTGACCGATCACAGGAAACCAGGCCAAACCATGATGGGCCCGGACCTCGTCGTATTCAAAGCCGTACTCCCGGTCGCACCAGGCGCCAAAGGTCAGGGGTTGGGCAGGATCGGCGCTGATCGTGGCATGAGCCCAATAAGGCGGTACGATTACGACCTGGCCCGGGCTGGCTTCAACCGCGAAACACCTGCCGGGGTTATCTTTCGCGGTTTCCTGCATGTAAATGATTGCCTTTCCGGACCAGATTTCATATACTTCGGGCGTGGACCAGCCACTGAGGGGCGATAGCTTATGGATATGACCCTGGCTCCGGATGGGTTCATCACCCAGTTTTCCTGCTGCGTAGGTCACTACACCAAAAAGGAGATGCAATTTTTTTAGCACCTCCAGATGTTCTTTTTTGCCGACATCCATGGCGATGGCGTAAACCACTTCCGGTCCCCCGCAGTGGGGATCCTTTAGACTTTTTCGTATGGCATCCAGGGTCCGGTTCTCCACCACCGGTCCAAACACGTTTTTGCCATAACTGAACCCCATGGGATCAGCGACGGGCTGAATATCAAATCCGGGATAGATCATAGTCGTGAGTTTTGAGTCGTGAGTAGCGAGTAATAGGATCAGGTTCTGACATAAGCCTTCAGGGTACCATACCTGGTTTTTCCTGAGGAGTCGGCAGGAGTGATCGTATAGGGGCCAACTGCAGCCGGAACCACAAAAACTTCCGCGTAATTGACCACGAACGGCTCAAAAGCGTTTACGGGGCTTTCCACCACAACGGCATCCCCTTCTACCAGACAAATCACGTGGACCCCGCCATTCGTATCATGTTCGGTTTTTTTCGTGAACCAATGACGGCGGGTCTCAATAAATTCGCGTTCGTGCAAGCCGGTTCGCTCTTCAATCCAGCCATCGCCTTCCTCAACCTTTTCAATCCGGTTAATCAGGTTTTTGCGCGTCCATCCGGTGGTCCGGTTCCACTGGATCACGTTTTTCCCGTGTTCGATATTGATCGGACGGGGCTTTCCATCCAGACCGAGGCGTCCCCAGTCCCATAGCTTAAACGTGAAAATGTACGGCGTAGCGCTGATTTCCAGTACCATGCTGTTTTTTCCCGAGCAATGCACCGTCCCTGCAGGGATCAGTACGTGATCGTGTTTTTTGACCGGCCAGGACTGGACATGTTTTTCAGCGTCAAATGGTGCACCTCCGGCCTGCGCTTCCTCCAGTTCACCGATCATGGCTTCCGGATCGACACCTTCCTTTAAACCCAAATAAACAACAGCGTCCTCTTCCGTATCCATCATGTAATAACTCTCGTCCTGCGTGTAATGCATCCCGAACCTCTCCTGGATGTACTCGGTAAGCGGATGCACCTGTAGACTCAGGTTGCCGCCGTTCATGGTATCCAGGAAATCGTAACGGATCGGGAACTCATCGCCGAAACGTCCGTGGACAGGCTCGCCCAGTAACTCATGCGGATGGCGGAAAACGAGGTTGACGGACGGGATTTCGATGATGTCTTCGCCGAATTTGAGCAACAGACTGTTTTCCTCCGGGACACAATTAAAACACCAGGCATAGTTCTGCGGTTCAGGATCCAGGTTGCAGACCTCTTTCATCCATTGACCTCCCCAGGGTCCCGGATCAAAAAAAGGAACCACACTAAAGGGCTGCCGGCTCGCTGTTTCCAGTCCTTCCAAAACCGCTTTGCCTTCCACCAATTTGGGCTGATCTTGTTTATTGGTATCCAGCACAAAATCCCAGCAGTCGAAAAGTTTCTTTTTCAGCCGGTCACATACGCGCCAGTCCACGAAAAATCCCTGCTTGTATAACAGCATCCAGTCGGGCGTTTCACGATTTTTTACACCAATATTGTCAACCAGATGCCGGCGCATGCGAAGCTGGATCTCCCACCGGGCCAGATCAGCGTATACCAGCAAATCGGGGTCCGGGCAAAGATGAGCGGCCCCGGTGCCATAGATCACCAGGGTATCTTCCGCCTGACTGATCTCTTCGCGGAATGTATTGACTTTCTTTTCATCATAAAAGGCATCGATCCCCAGGCGGGTGAGGAATCCGAATATCCGGTCATTGGTCACATCCGGGAAAACCAGCCTTTTGATCTCGCCTTCCGGCAACATGAAATCTTCGGCCCGGACGAAACGATCTGTTATCAGCCCGTTTTTCAGATTCGCTTCCACTTCTTCATGGATGACTCCCTGGTACGTTTCGATGACCACCCGTTTTTTCTTCTTGCCGATC
>CAZOYZ010000075.1:13923-15071 GCA_964584045.1 uncultured Prolixibacteraceae bacterium
ATCTCACTTTTCGCTGCAACTGATGAACGGACCAGGTAATCTGCACCATACAGGGCTGCCGAGTCGCTGTGATGCGCCTGGATCAGTTTCACTTTTCCCCACGGCGTCCAGGCATACCTGTCGACCTGTTGCTGTAATTCCGGTAAAATGACCTGTGCACTCTTCATGATCCCTCCGCTCAGAATGACGATTTCGGGATCGAAAGCATGGATCATGCTGATCAGTCCGGCTGACCAGACCGAGGAAGAATGATCAAGGATTTCTTTGGCCAGCGGGTCATTCAAAGACGCATTTCTGAAAAGCGATTCATAGTCGAGTGTTTTCTCGTGCTTCAGCAGGCTGGTCCCAAATTTCGGATTCGTTTGAACCAGTTCAGGCAATCTCCATGTCGATGCTTCCGATTCCATGCAGCCCTTGTTCCCGCATGTACAGATAACTCCCCGGTGATTCACGATAAAATGTCCTCCCAGATTTCCGGCCTGAAAATGTTTTCCTTTCAGAAGTTTTCCTTCGATGATCACCGCAGAACCTATGCCGGTCCCTAGAGTGACCATGACGATATTTTCGTATCCTTTTCCGGCGCCCTGCTGCCATTCGCCCAGAAGGGCCATACGGGCGTCGTTCTCGAGGAACAAAGGGATGTTCCATTTTTGTCTGGCCCAAAGGGGCAGATCCAGTTCGACGGCATCGTCATATTTTTTATTGGTTGAAAGCACTTTGTTTTGGACTGAATCGACCAGACCGGCAAATGAAAAGCCGATTCCCAGAAGTCCGTCGGAGGCGACCCGGGTTTCTGTGAGAAGGTCATCGATTGCTTTTTCTATGGCTGGGAAATTATTTTTCAGTCCGTTTGCCGAAGCTGCTTCGACCGACCGGACCGCCACCAGGCCTTTTTCATTTAGTAAGCCTGTTTTAATAACGGTTCCGCCAAGATCTATGCCTATTGTATACATGGTTGAAATTGTTACTTAATCAAGTCATTAGTCGTAAGTCGTAAGACCAAAAAAATCTAAAATATTTAACGTCTCACATCTCCTGTTTTCTGTTTCCGGTTTCCCTTATCAGTTCATTTCATTAGCCTTTTCGTCTTCGACAGATGTTTCTTTCGCTCAGCAAAGCTCGAACAAGTTCAGCTTTGCATTCGCTTA
>CAZOYZ010000076.1:0-14914 GCA_964584045.1 uncultured Prolixibacteraceae bacterium
TCCCCACAAACTGGCAGCGCCAGGCATCCGACGCTCCAAACCCGTCAATTTCCTGGTACTCCACCAGGGGATCCACAAATATTTCCTCTCCCCAAATCGCCGTCGGTTCATCCGGGGTCTCGTCACCCTTTCCGCACGAACTGCAGGCGCAGCCAAAGAAGAACAGGAAAATCCCGATATTTTTGCAATGTCTCATTTATTTATTGATTCAAATTTATCATACCCTGCTTCCGCACTAAACTTCACTTTTTACCCCTGTACGAGCCCCATGCCGGCGGAGCATGCGACACGCGGCAGAATCTTATGAAGCAACCTGTTCACTTCATTTTATCGTTCCTCAAAAAGCTGATCAATCATCTCCGGTGCTACTTCAAAAGAGGGCCTGAATGTTACACCGGCGGCATACCTTTCAAGGCTGTACCGGAATTGTCTTGCCACAGGCCGCGCGTCCATCCCGGATTTTAAATCAACAGCACACACCAGCAAACGTCCTTTCCCAACTTTTGCCTCGAACAGCAAACCGATCTTTCGCGGATTGTTCCAATCCGGGATCATTTGCACCAACGGCTTAAAAGATGGCGGCATATGATCCAGTACCATCGGTTTCGAATGCGCAACGAGGTCCCACCATTGCCAGTCTGAATGAAATTCGGTGGGAAAATCAGCCAGGGCGGGATGTACCGGGTCGCACAGAATGCCCAGCAGGTTGGGCGGTGTGCCCGACCAGACCGCGTTCCATGAAATGCCTGAGAATCCGGGCGCAACATCCGAAACTAGCTGTGCCGTATCGGCAAGCAACACGACACTCCCTCCTTTTTCAAGTTCGTCCTTTGCCTGCTGATCCCATTTATCGGTGACCAGCACATTCTTCAGCACCGGTTTCTCCAAAGTTGCCGGATATACCCAGATGCTCCATTCGTTTGAAAAAGTGCCTTCTTTTGTTCCCAGGGAAAGGATCAGCCGGGAAGCTTCCTGAACATCGCCAAGCGGCACCGACAACTCGCCCGCTTTAAACGGCCCCCCGACAGCCAGATCAACCGGCTTGAATGCGCCCTGCCGGTACAGACGACCATCCGGATACCGGAGCGCCCACCGGATCACGACATTATGAAGGGCCGATTCGCCAAAGTTGACGGCTTCGGCAACGGCTTTAAAACTCTGGTCGTTGGTCCAGACGAACGAAGAAGTTCGGAGCAGGCTGGTTCTGTCCGACTGAAACCGCCTGAATTCGGCTGCGGTTACGTAAGCCTTCGGATTCCAGAAAACATCGGTCACGCCCACCGGAGAGGTTCCCTGCCCCGGAAAATCATTTAACTGCAGCAGATGATACCCCGCCATACCGGGCGTTCGCAGGTACGATTCGATCTCCTCCTTCTTTTGGATCACCTGAAACTTTCCCGACGCTTCCACGAACGCTGCGGCCTGGTCCAGCATATGGCGGTCACGCAGCAGCTCCCTGAAAAGTTCATAATTGTATGGCTTCAATACGCCTGTATACCGGGGTATCTCATTGAAATCGGGATATACGCACCACTGCCCCACTTCATGCGAGATCATCGGCACCGGATACTTCTGCACGTAGTCTGAGTAATCATAGGTCGTATTCAGCGACGCCACGTTAAAGCGTCCTTTCAGGCCTTCCTTCCAGCGCTGAGGACGGGCTCCGTACAGCACGTTAAACTGGTTTTCAGCGACCAGGGGATAAGCCGCACTGCCGGTATACAAATGCCGGCTGTCTTTTTGTTTCCACCGGCTCACCAGATCGTTCAGGAAGGTTGTCACCGTTGGTCCGACCAGCTCATTCCCTTCACCCAGACTGATAAAGGAAGGGTGATTCCCATAGGTCTCCAGGATCCGGTCTGCCTCCTCCTGCAAAAACCGGTTGGTGGCGGAATCTTTTCCAACGGTGAACCGCCAGTCTGAATTTTCGATCTGAAGGTAAATCCCCAGTTGATCTGCTGCTGCGAAGGCGGCTTCAGGCGGACACCAGGAATGAAACCGGACGGTATTCAGTCCGTATGCCCGGCAAATCCTCATGATTTGCAACCAGCTCTCTGTATCTGCCGGCGGATAGCCGGTGACAGGAAACTCCGCGCAATTGACCGTACCCCGGATGAAAACCGGCCGACCGTTCACTGAGAATCGCGTGCCATTCGTTCCAAGCTCCCGCAATCCAAAGGTTTCGGTTCGTGAAGCCCCGATTTTTTTTCCGTTTGCCACGGCATCTAAATTAAGCGTCAACCGGTGAAGCGCAGGATTGAATTCATCCCAGGCTGCCAGATTCCTGACGGGAAGGGTGACCGACAAACGGATCAGCGAATCTTTAGCCAAAAAGGATGTTTCACCGGCTGAAATCCCATTAATACCCAGGCTGATCTTACCGTTAACAATTTTGCCGGTGCTGTTCTTCACCTGAATTTTGACTTCGGCCTGCTGCAGGCCGGGCTGCGGATAAATCTGCACATCGCCGATGTCTGCCTTTTCAAAGGCCTGCAATTCGATCCTTCCAACAATGCCGTTCCAGTTGGTTTGCGTTTCTGCACTTACCGCGTGACTGTATTCAATATTGTGGATCATTTCATTGTTCACCCGGATACGGACCGTATTTTTCTGTCCGGGCCGGACCAACGGGGTGATCCGGTATACATGCGGAACCGAAAGACTCTCCTGCCGGCCCAGAAATTGTCCGTTCACCCAGACCTGCGACTCCCAATGCACCCGTTCCAGGAACAGGCGGATTTCCTTCTCCGCCCACTCTGCGGGGATATAGACCTCTTTTTCATACCACGCCGGACCCTTGTATTCAACCATGCGGGTTAACCGCAGCGAAGTCATATGCTGGGTTTTGTATCCTTTTCCCGCCTGATCGGTCGAACCGGGCAAGGTGATCTCCTCCGGCAGACCGGAGAGAATTTGAACACCGTTGCTGCTGATCCCGTCCAGGAAAGGGTCAAGCTTAAATTTCCAGATCCCCGCCAGCGAAATCACGTTGTTCGGAGCGGCTGCCGGATCATTAACCGGCTGCGCACCCGCTCCCCAACAAACGATCAACACCAACAGGCTAACAGTCCACTTCTTCATCATCTATTTATTTAGGTTACAGGGTTACAGGGTCACAGGGTCACAGGGTCACAGGGTTTATTCTTCACCATATCATCTTACGAACTTACTCTTGTTACCTTGCAACCTCGTTACCTTGCCACCTTGCTACCTTTCCCCCCTCCTAATTCACCTTTACCACCCTGAAGCGTTGCAACGCCAGGTCGTAGGTAGCTTTGTAGGTCCCCACCGGCGAGAGTGAGAAACCCCAGTTGGCGCCACCTGAACTTGGTCCCACGGGAGCAACGATCGTGATCAGATCATTATAGTCGTCGCGCATGGCCGATCTTCCGGCTTTTAACCTGAACCAGCCTTTGCCCCAGATGTCTCCGCCCAATGCAGCCAATGGAGCATTGAGGCTCATGTTCGACGAGCTACCGTTGGTCTGGAATGTCCCGCTGTATAAATACGGATGTTCTGCCTCCTTCGTCAACTTGGGTGACGTAGCCGTTTCAGACCATGCAGCCGTACCAACAACCGTCGTTCCGGTTACCGCCATATACGGCCAGGGATTCGCATCCGACCAGCCCGGAAATTTTACCGCATCAACCGGTATAGCCGGTGTATAAGGTGTTGCTGTTACGGTACGCGTGGTCATATCGACAGAGATATGGTAATAGCCCTTTTGACTGACAGGCAGTTTAAAGCCGGCTTCAGCAAGATCAGCAGTTACTTTTCCGGGATCGGAAGTACGCGATGCCAACACATTCGGGCCATCGATGGTGTACTTAACCTGCGACTGGTTGCTGTTAAAGGGGCGGTCGCTTCCCAGGAAAGCCACAAACCGGATATTGTCAGTCGGCTCATTCCTGTAATAATAATCAGTCACAAACGTATTGGCGCCCTGTTTTTTCATCGAAAGCAGGGTTCCGACACCCCGGCAGGCACCGTAATGGTCATATCCCTGATTGGCCACCTCGTCTGCATTTTCCGCATCCGACAGGTAAAGCCGGTCCATAAAGCCTACCGTGATGTTCCCGCCTTTGGTGATCTTATTGCCACTGGCATCAGTCGACTTTACAATGTACTGATATTCACCTGTCTTTCCGGCAGGCAAACTGAACGTGCGGTTATACAGGTAACTTTTCTTCTGCCCTTCGGTAGCCGGGGTAAGGACATCTTCCTCCATAAAAGATTCACCTTCCATGGTTTCACCCCAAACCCTTACTTCAAGCGAAGCGATCTCCTCGTCGGCAATGGCTGCATCGACTTCAACCGTAACCGGGTCGTTGGTCAGTCCGTAAAATTTGGTCACGGTTGGTTTGAAGATTTCTATTGCAGGCGGCAGTTCATCGGGATTGTAACCCGGGATCTGATTTTCGGCCGAGAGGTCTTCCACATCGGCTTTGGCCCGGATTACGCCACCCGCTTTGTTGCTGATCAACAGTTCGAGCTCATGTTCCGTCTTATTGGCATCTTTCCATACCAGAAAAGTGTCTTTTAGCACGACGCTTGTCTGGTTATTTACGGTGAATTCCTGGTTTAACTTCCATTCGCCGTTTTTCACCACCACTTTTGCAATCCCTTCCGGGTCTTCCAGTGAAACAGTAAACGCCACTTTATAGTCGGGACCGATCCACAGCAATTTGGCAGAAGCCTCTTTTACCTGCGGCGGATTGGGCGATTCAATATCGGGGAACGTGAGCGTGTTGGTGCACGAGAAAACCAATCCCAGCACAACAATCACCCATGCTATCTGAAAATGTATTCGTTTCATCATCTGTATGTTTTTAGTATCGCTTTTCTAATTTCAACAAGGAGGTAGCAAGGTCTCAGGGTAGGAAGGTAAGCAAGGTAAGAAGGACTTATTTCACCCTATAACCTTGCAACCTTGTTACCTTGAAACCTTTCCTTTTTTTACCATCCTTCATTTTGGACCAGGCTTCCGCCGCTTTTTTGGATTTCCGTCTCCGGAATAGGATAGAAATACATCTTTTCCTCAAACTTCCTGTCTTCGGCCTTCACCATGAGATGGTCAAAGCCACCTTCAGCTTTTTTCGTGATTTTCATGGCCATTAACGGCAGATTCTCGGTTTCAGTGGCAATTTTCCATCGGCGCACATCAAAGAAGCGGTGTTCCTCAAAAGCCAGTTCCACCCGTCGTTCCCTTCTGATCCGCTCGCGCATTTCGTCCTGTGACAGCCCGGGAGGCAGAATGGGCATATTGACCCCGGCGCGCGAACGCACCAGATCGACAGCAGCCTTGGCCGATATCGGAAAGCCCCCTTTGGCTTCCGGACCAAAAGCCTCGTTCATGGCTTCAGCATAGTTCAGAAGCGTTTCCGCATAGCGGAACAAGATCCAGATATGAACACTCGAGGTATTCTGGGTCAGATTCAGATTCTCATCCACAAACTTCCGGATATAGTAGCCGGTGGTGGTCGCTCTGGGTTTTCCAAAACCATCCAGACCACCCACCCATGCTTCAACGGGCCTTCCTTTGAACGAGGTATTGTTTGTCAGTACAGACATGGCCAGCCGCGGGTCTCTCCCGGCATAGGGATTTTCGACATTGTATCCTGATCCCGGCTCCGTGATGGCCGCACCGGTGGCTTTCATTTCATAGGCATCCACCAGGTTTTGTGACGGACAGGTGCTTGCCTGCCCTCCCTGATCATAGCCAATCGGATAGTTGCGTTTTTCAAAATCATTCCGGGCCCATCCCTGTATAGCGAAAATAACCTCAGGATTGCTGTCTGCCCCGTTTCCCAGCCGGAACAGCCCTTTGTAATCGGAATGAAGGGCGAACCGGTTCAGCGCAATCACTTCGTACGCAGCTTGCGCAGCCTTTTTCCACTTGTCCAGGTTGTTATCCGGGTTGTGCAAGGGACTGGCTGCATACAAAAGCAACCTGGATTTCAGCGCCATTGCCGCTCCTTTGGTGAGCCGGCCTCTCCATTTTTCATCGTCAAATCCTACCCAGCTATCTTTCAGTGCAGGAATAACCGCATTGATTTCGGCCTCAATAAACGACACGCATTCGTCGAAGCTTTTTCTTTTCAGGCCTTTCAGGTCATCTCCGTCTTCGGTCGATTTTTCCACAACGGGAACACCGCCATAACGCTTGATCAATTCAAAATAATAGAGCGCTCTTAGCAGCCTTGCCTCAGCCCTTAGCCAGGTAATGTCACGAACCTGGTAATGATAAGTACTCCGGTTGTTCGCATCCAGGGTGTCCCGGTACAGGATATTCCGGTAATCGACAGAATTCTCCATGAAAAGATTTGCTCTTCTGATCCCCTGGTAAAAATCGTCCCAGTAGTCTTCGGGATTGGATTGTGCGTTCCAGAAACCGGTATTAAACTGATGAATACCCGAGTTCACATCGGCATGATCGGCCTCATCACAGGCTGAAGCAAGCATGGCATTATCGATGCGGTCGTAACCGAAACGGTAAAAAAGGAAAGAATAGACACCGTATCCGGCCTGGCTCATGCGGGTATAGTTTACAAATACCTGATCTTCCGTATAATCTTTTTCGATCTCCCGGTCCAGGAAATCCTGACAGCCCCAAAAGACTGTCATGACAAGAATTCCTGCTAATATTATTTTTGTATGTCCCATATCTGTCTGTTTTATTAATTGATTAACCGGTCAAAAATTCATGTTCAAGCCCACTGTATACGTCTTCATCACCGGATAGCCCCGGCTCAGTGTCTCCGAATCAACATCCACGTCCAGGTCGTCCCAGGAAAACAGGTTTGTACCGCTCACATACAGCCTCAGGCTCTTGATCAGGCTTTTCGGCGCAATCCCATTGCCGAAGGTATAACCCAGTTCCGCGTTCTTCAGTCGCCAGGTATTCACATTCCGGACCCAGAAAGAGGAAGACCGGTAGTTGTTATCGTTCGACTGGGTTGTTAACCGGGGAAAAGTAGCGTTGGTATGCGTATCCGAAGTCCAGCGTCCTTCTGCCGCCCAGCTTGAAATATTCGCGTTGCCGATGAACGGCCAGAACATATATCCGTCGAGATAAACGCTTCGGTTGGCCATCCCGTAAAGCGTGAGTCCCAAATCAAACCCTTTGTATGACGCACCGGCAGTGATCGTATAGTTTATTTCAGGATACTTGTGAAAGCCAATGGCAAGCTCATCGTTCAGATCGATCTTGTCATCTCCGTTCTGATCTTTGTACTTCAGATCGCCGGGCCGTACCGGAGAGAAGTTCTGCACCGGACTTGCGGCAATATCGCTCTCGTCTTTGAAGAAGCCGATCGCTTCCAGTCCGAAGTACTGGTCAACCGCATGCCCCTCACGCCGGCTGTATGCCTCCTGTTTTGGCGTTTCATAGCTTTTCTCTATCTTGTTTCGGGCAAAGGTAAACTGTCCGCCGACATAATAACCAAGATCCCCGGTCCGGTCGTTATACAGCAGTTCCACCTCTGCCCCGCGGTTGGAAACTTCGCCCCGGTTTTTCATGACCGACGAAGAATATCCCGAAACCGACGATATCACATCATTCATATTGACCAGAATATCAGAACGGTATTCGTAAAACACATCGGCATTCAGACTCAGCTTGTTGTTCAGCAGGCGGGCATCTGCTCCCAGGTTGGCAATAAACGCTTTCTCCCAGGTCACATTCCGGTTTGCAATGGAATTCTGGACAAGTCCCGGCGACCAGCTTTGGCCCGTGCCAAAATAGTACCCCTGGTTCGAAGCGGTTCCCCAATATTCATTGTAGGAAAAACGGCCGGCTCCTTTGTCATTTCCAACCAGACCGGCCGATGCCCTTACTTTCAGATAATTCACCGCCTTGTTTTCCTTCCAGAAACCTTCCTTGTGGATCAGCCATCCGCCCGATAAGGCCGGAAAGAATCCGTACCGGTTCCCCGGAGCATAGTTTTCAAGGCCGCTGTACGAAAAGGCAGCTTCAACAAAGTACTTTTGCCTGTAATTATAGGTGAGCCGCCCCGCCAGATTTTGTTGGGCAAAGGGTGATGCATTGTTCAATACCGTGTATTTATCCTGCTGAAACAGGATCATCCCACCCAGTTCATGCTCATTAAATTTCCGGCTGTAATCAAATCCCACCCGGAAAACAATCCGGTTATTTTCATAATCGCCGCCGGTTGCCACAACAAGATCACTGTCCACTCCGCGCTGCAGGTAATAAACCGAATCCTGACCTGTGGAGGAAATTGTTTTGACCGGTTCAAAATAGGCGTAATTCCGGGTTTTGTCATACCGGTTCTGGAACAGGTTATCAAACATCGCCCCTCCAAACACGCTTAGTCCCCGGGTAACAAAATCCAGTTTCTGCGTGAGTTGCACATTTGTCTGAATATTGCGGTCGTGCCGTGACTGGTAGCCTTTTTCAAGGAGATAGCCAACCGGATTATTCGGAAAATTGGCCGTTCCGGTAATTTTGCCGTCGGGGGTTCTTACCGGATACAGATTGGGCGCATAGGTTGCCATGTTCTTCCACATATCTCCAGTCGATATGGGTGGAAATTTGCGGTCCTGGATATTCCCGCCAATTCCGACCATGGCCGACAAGGTTTCGGTGATATTCAGGTCTACGTTAGCCCGGAAATTGATGCTTTTAAACCCGATATTGGCATTATGTTCCTGATCCGTGTGATCGTAAAGCCCCTGGCTGTCCATAAAGCCGCCCATCACAAAATACCGGGCAGTCTTGTTGCCACCGTCAAAAGTCAGGGTATAATCCTGGATATAGGAATTCTTCCGGAGTACCTCATCGTACCAGTTCACATCGGGATACAGATACGGGTCGGCACCCGAGCGGTAACCCTCCAGCTCTTTTTCAGCATACAGGGGTTCACGGCCGTCGTTGGCCAGTGCCTCATTATACAGCTTTGCATACTCGTACGAGCCTGCAAACTCAGGAAGGCTGGCGGCCTTTTGCAGCCCATAACGGGCCTTAAAAGAAACATTGACTTTATCGCTTACTTTTCCTCGTTTGGTGGTTACCAGCAACACACCGTTCGCTCCTTTTGCCCCGTACAGGGCCAGTGCGGCAGCATCTTTCAATAGTGTGACGCTTTCAATTTCGTCGGGCGACAAGTTATTTAAGCTGTTAATCTGGATCCCGTCGATCAGGATCAGTACGCCATTGTTCAGAAAAGTATGCATTCCCCTGATCATCAGAACGGGATCGTCAAAGCCGGGAGCGCCTCCGTTTTGTGTCACTGTCAAACCGGGAAGCATCCCCGTAAGGGAATTGGAAAGCGAGGCGGTGTGTGTTTTCTTCAGACCGGCTCCGCTTACCGCCGACACGGCCGAAGTGACCTGATCAGAAGCCTGATAGCCATAAGCCACGTTCACGGTCGAATCTCTGCCGGCTTCATTTCTTACGGGTTGTGCCGTCAACGAGAGTGGCAATGCGCAGATAAGAAAAAGTTTTCCGGCAAAAAGCCATGCCCGGCATTGATCTTTATTAGGTTGGTGCAAGTATATTCGTTTCACTCGTATGAATTTTATGCGTTATTGACTAAGTTTTTCACAGCATCTTACCATCCCGGATTCTGTTTGATATAGCCGATGTTGATTTCGCTGATCCGGAACGGATACAGGTACATCCGGTCGTCCCAGACGCGGTCTTCAAACTTTTGCAGGGTGTAGGTGGGTTGTGTGCCTCCCTGAAGCTTCAGTTCGTACATTCCGCCCTTCATCACGCCTTCCTGTCCGGCAATTTTCCAGCGGCGCACGTCAAAATAGCGGTGTTGTTCAAAGGCCAGTTCAACGGCTCTTTCCCTCCGGATCTTTGCGCGCATATCTTCCTGGTTGGTATAGCTGTAATCCGGCATACCGGCGCGGTTGCGTATTTCATTCAGCGCACTTACAATTTCAGTTGACGATCCGTTCATCTCATTCAATGCCTCCGCATAATTCAGGTAAAATTCTCCCAGCCGGAAGGTAATCCACCGCGGGGCGGGGCTCGAACCATTATACACGCCCTTCACAAATTTCCGAAGAAATCCCACGCCGTGGTACATATCGAGCTGTTTTCCATGTTGTTCATAGAAATGATAGAAGGTGCCGGTACCGCGCGCCCACTCGGTTCCGGAGTGAAACACAGAGGCCTGAAAACGCGGCTCCAGGGCATCCAGCTTCTCGCGGTATTGAACGTAAGGATAGGCTGCGCCTTCCTCCTCATCCCATGTTTGGTCGGTGCCGTCCGCTTTCTGATAGTATTTCGCAAAATTGAAGGTAACGCCGATATTGACCGGATCAGATCCTGTATAAACCACGTTTCCCGGAGTCATGAAACGGACAAAATAGTTGGTGGTGTTTGTGCCCATCAGCCCGCAGTCGAGGATAATCTCATTTACATTCGGGTTCACGAAGATCTCTTCGTAACGGTCGCGCGGATTATCTTTTCCGTTGTATAGTTCGCACCAGCCGCTTTGGCTGGCCCAGTCAAGGACTGCTTTACTGGCATCGGCAGCCAGTTTCCAGCGGTTGGCATCATAATCCGTATAACCGATCGAAGCCCTGAGTTCGGGATCGCTGACCGGCTGATACGGTTCGGCCGAGTTAAACAAGGGACTGGCGGCATATAATAAGGTTCTTGCTTTGAGCGCCAGGGCAGCCCCTTTCACGATCCGTCCCCGGTACATACTGGGATAACGGTCGGGCAGGCTCTTCGCGGCCTCGTCGCAACTGCTCACAATAAAATTCACGGTTTCTTCAAACGTGCTGCGGGGCGTTCTCACTTCCGGGATATCATCGGCCGATGAAACCTTCAGGACTTTGTCCACGATCGCGATGCCGCCCAGCCGCTGCATCAGGTCAAAATGCATAAGTGCACGCAGAAAAACGGCTTCAGCCTTCATGGCAGCTTTCTCACTCTCCGGGAAAGGCGATTGGTCTACATTTTCGATAAACAGGTTGGCATTGCGGATCCCTTTGTAGCAGAATTCGCTTCTGAACTCATACCAGTAAATATCGGTCGCGCTCCAGTTGCCTTTATTAATGGCGTCAGCACCGGTATAGTTGGCGTAACCGTCGGCTTCGTCGCAGGCCGCTGCCACAATGGTGTAAGTCGCACCGTAATGGTAATACCCGTTTTCGCCCGACGCCCAGTAGTAGGGAAACTCAAAGATCGAAGCCGTCTGGTACACGTTCCACAAGAACTGCTCGGTTTTTTCTTTTGAGGCAAAAACATCGTCGAGTGAAATATCACTGCTTTCGGGTTTTTCCAGTAAATCCTCACAAGCCGAAAACGATCCGGCAAACAAGATCAGCATGCATATCAAAGAAAGGTTTCTTTTCATCTTGTTGGTCATTTAGTTAAAATTGAAAATTAATGCCCCCGTTAAATACCCGCATGGTCGGATAAACGCGTCCCCACAATTCGCGGGCCTCGGGATCCTTGGCGTACTTCATGCTGGTCCAGGTCAACAGGTTGTTTCCGCTGACAAAGATCCGCATCGACTCGAGGCCGATCTTTTTCATCACATCTGTAGTGAACCGGTATCCTAACTCCACGTTCTTCAAACGCAGGTAGGAAGCATCCTGAACCCAAAAGCTGGATGGCTGATAATTATGTTGTTTGTCGGGTGATAATACCAGGCGCGGAAAGGTAATCTTGTCGCCATTGGCATAGCGTTCGGCCGTCCATCTTTCCGTGTGCCATTTTTGGGCTGAACCCCAGTCGGCAGTAAACGGGTAGGCGGCTGCCGAAGCGTAGCTTACGGAAACATCTTCGGTGCCCTGGAACAGAACAGACAGATCAAAGCCCTTCCATGCACAGCCTGCCGAGAAGCTGTAAGTGATTTCAGGCCAGTTTGAATGGCGAATGGCACCCATATCGTCGGTCGTGATCTTGCCGTCGCCGTTCAGATCCTTATATTTCATGTCGCCAGGTTGCAGGCCGCCGCCTTCCCATTGCGATACCGGCCGTTGAGGATCATTGATCTCATCCCAGGAGTTATAAAATCCTTCAAAGGTCAGCCCGAAGTACTGATCAACCGGGCGGCCGGTAGCCAGCAGCCATTCATAAGGCCGCGGGGGCTCATCCTTAAAGATGATCTTGTTCCTGGCAAACGAGTAGGTGCCTTTTATCCAATAATCAACGGTGGCGATCTTATCCCTGTAGCCAATTTCGGCTTCGTATCCGTAGTTCTCCACCTTCCCGATGTTTGCGGCCGGAAGCGAAGCTGCCACCAATTCAGGGACGGTTGAAAGCTGCCATAAAATGTTGTCCCGCTTTTCCGTGAAGTAGTCGACCGTCAACGAGAGCTTATTCGCAAAAAACTTCATATCGGCCCCGATATTCAATTTTTTGGCCCGTTCCCAGGTCACATCCGGGTTACCAATGTCCCCTTCCCGATACAGCTTATACCGGGCCATGTTCGTACCGGCTTCTCCAAACACAACGTGCTGGTGGCCCCCGTCGACCAGTGAGTACGAACCGTTCAGGTACAGATAGCGTTTTCCGCCAATCTTATCGTTCCCCACTTCCCCGTATGAACCCCGTAGTTTCATAAAAGTGAGCAGATCGTTTTCCGGAAAGAACGGTTCCTCGGTCACCACCCAGCCCAACGAGACAGAGGGGAAAAACCCGAACCGTTTTCCTTCGGGGAAATTTTCCGATCCGTTATAGCCCATATTGAATTCGGTCAGGTAACGGTTTTTATAATCGTACGTGACCCTCGATACCAGTCCCAGATAGGCTGTAGGAAGCTTATACAGCAAATTCGGATAATAAGCGCGCTGGAAGTTGCCCAGTATCAGGCCCGACACATTGTGCGCATCACCAAACGACCGTTTATAGTCGATCGCCGCTTCGGTATAGATTTTACGCCATTTATTGTCATCTCCTACACTCTCCGAGACACTGGTAAAGGGTCCGTCATCCGTACTTTGATACATGATGTAACCTCCGGGACTGTCTGCATCTTTAATGATGGTCCATGCCGGGAATGCTTTGCTCCGTACGCTGTGTTTCAGATAATAGCTGTCGTACGCTCCCATGGCCCTCACCGATAAGCCTTTTATCACTTTATCGAGGTTATATTTTACAGCCAGGTTGGTATTTAACGTACTGGAATAGTCTTCCGTCACAAAAGCGCCTCCGGTACTGGTCGGCCCGGCCTGTCCCCAGGGATTGAAGTTTGGCACCCCCGAAGGAAGTCCGATAATGCGTTCAATGTATTTGCCGTCCACATAACCGGGACTGGTCATTGGCGGAAGGTTGGCCGCCTTGTCAAAAGCGCCCCACGCACCGCCGTTCGGAATGTAGTTGTTGGTGATCTGGTTTCCCAGCTTAACGGAAATGGTGAGGTCGTTTATCGGGTTAAAGTCAAAATTCAGCCGGACATTGTACCGGTCGTAATCATGCTTAAAAGGAAAGCCGAAACTTTGTTCAGGCTTGTGATACCCGCCGCTTTGGTTGAAGTAACCCAGTGAAGCGAAGTACTTCAGTTTTTCGGTTCCTCCCGAAATATTGGCATTGTGCGACTGCTGGAACGAAAAATCCTTGATCAGCTCTTTCATCCAGTTTTTGCTTGGATGAAAGATCGGGTCCTCGCCTGTTTGGTAAAGCCTGATATCTTCTTCTGTGAAGCCCGGCGTCCTTCCCATGTTCCGTTCAGCCTCATTACGCAGCAACGCATAATCATACGATTTCAGCAAATCAGGAAGGATGGTAGGCTGAAGCGCCGCCCAGTTTGTGGTTACATTCACTTTGGGGGCTCCTTCCTTTCCCTGTTTGGTCGTAATAATGATGACGCCGTTTGCACCGCGAACCCCGAATACCGCTGTGGACGAAGCATCCTTTAAAATGCTGATACTCTCGATATCGTTCGGGTTGATATCATTATAACTGCTGCGCTCCACGCCGTCCACCAGGATCAGCGCTCCCGCCCCCGAAGTATTTAAGGTCGCAATACCGCGGATCCGCAAATCGGCTTTGTCGTATCCGAACTCACCCGATTTTTGGATGGCCTGCACGCCCGACGCCAGCCCCACCAGTGCGTTGCTCACTCCGGCTACCGGCGCGCGGACAAGTTCTCCGCCTTCAACGCCGGCAACGGCACCCGTCATTGTCACCCGCTTTTGTTCGCCGTAGCCAACAACAACCACGTCGGCAAGCGATTTGATGTCGGGCATCAGCACCACGTCGATGGCCAACTTATTGCCCACTTTGACTTCCTGAGGTATAAAGCCGATAAAGCTGAATACGAGAACCGATTCCCGTGACGGAACCTGAATTTGGTACTCACCGTCTGCGTTAGTTACCGTTCCGGTCGTTGTCCCCTTAATAACAATGTTGACCCCGATCAGTGTCTCCGGGTTCGCCGTTTCGCCCGAAACCACTCTTCCGGTCACTGTCAGCGACTGTTCGCTTGCAGCGTTTGAAAAACCCGGGTCATCTTTAAAGGAGAACACCCTTTCCCTGGCATAGAGATTACCTGACGTCACGATCATACTTGCCAGGCATAAAAAATTTAGGAAGATTTTTCTCATTCGTTCATAGATTTATATTTCCGATTAGTTAGCTAACTCACCCTTTTGCTATCAGGATAAAATTACTCTGTGAACCCTATAAAACAGGTGGGGTTTTTGCTCACTGTTTCTCAACCACAACATAGCCCCCTGGTTATAAAGAGCTTAATTTTATCTATGAACAATACGCCCCCTGAAATTGATCAGACCGCCACTACTTTCCTTCTTTGATTTTTAAAAGGAATTGGCATTTTGACCCCTAAAATTGAAGTGGTAAATGATGCAACACCTGCGTAGCTATCTATAGTCGGTAGTTACACACTTTGAAAAGCTCGTCGAAGCCTAACTTCCTGTAAATGCCAAATCCCAACGCTGAAGCTTGCAGATGAGCATTTACCAA